>JAFTYF010000025.1 GCA_017461395.1 Ruminococcus sp. | reverse complement strand
TTAGCTGTTCACAGCAGAAAATACAACAATTTCCCTATGCGTCCGCTTAACTGGAAGTCTCCTTCCGATTACATCAAGGCTTTCCTTAATTCAGGTCAAGTTTTTTGATTTAATTTGTCTCACATCATTGACAAACCAACAGCCAGCGGCAGCGTGAAGCTGTACTTGTAGTGCTGCGCATACGGATGTAAAATGGGACTTTACATTTATATATAAAAAGTGGTATAATATAATTGTATGCGAAATATGCCTCCGGCTGTCCGGAGATCACATATCCAAAAATCAAAGAAAGAAGTGTATTGTGTATGACTAAAATCACGATTTTTTCCGGATTTCTCGGTGCCGGAAAAACTACTCTCATCAAAAAGCTCATTTCTGAGGGTTATAAGGGCGAAAAGCTTGTTCTTATCGAAAACGAATTCGGCGATATCGGCATTGACGGCGGATTTCTTCAGGATGCCGGAATTGAGATAACTGAAATGAACTCCGGCTGTATCTGCTGCAGTCTTGTCGGAGATTTCGGAAAGGCTCTGGAAAAGGTTCTTGACGACTATGCGCCTGACCGTATCCTTATTGAGCCGTCCGGCGTTGGAAAGCTCAGCGACGTTATCCGTGCTGTTCAGAATATCGACGCACATGACGTCATTCTTGACGGCTTCACAACTGTTGTTGACGCAAAGAAATGCAAGATGTATCAGAAGAATTTCGGTGAATTCTTCAACAACCAGATAACATACGCAAGCTGTCTGATTCTCAGCCATACAGGCGGACTTTCCGAAGAAAAGCTTGCTGACTGTGTTCATCGCCTGAAGGAGCTCAATCCGGCTGCACCTATCGTTACTACCGATTGGGATCAGCTTACTGGAAAGCAGCTTGTTGACGCTATGACACAGAAAGATACTCTCGACAACGAGCTTGAAACACTTCTTGCAGAAGCTAATCATCATCATCATCACCACGACCATGACGAGCACTGCACCTGCGGCTGTCACGACCACGATCACGAACATCATCACCACCACGACCACGACGAGAACTGCACCTGCGGCTGTCACGACCACGATCATGAACATCATCACCACCACGACCACGACGAAAACTGCACCTGCGGCTGTCACGACCACGATCATGAACATCATCACCACGACCACGACGAGAACTGCACCTGCGGCTGTCACGACCACGATCATGAACATCATCACCACCACGCTGACGAGGTATTCACAAGCTGGGGAATTGAAACTCCTGCCGCTTACTCCATTGAGGAGATCACCAACGCTCTCAATGCTCTTGGCGACGAGGAAGCTTACGGCATGATCCTCCGTGCAAAGGGAATCGTTGCCGGAACAGATGGAAACTGGATTCATTTCGACTATGTTCCCGGAATTCCGGATGTTCGTACTGGCTGTGCAGGAACTATCGGCAGACTTTGCGTTATCGGCTCAAAAATCAACGAGGAAGCTATCGCAAAGCTCTTTCGTGCTGAAAAATAACCGGAGGGATTGAAAATGCCGAAAAATATGGAAGAAATGCCTGTATATCTCTTTCTGGGATTTCTGGAATCGGGCAAGACAAAGTTTATTCAGGAGACTCTTGAGGACAAAAGATTCAACAACGGCGAAAGAACTCTCCTTCTCATCTGCGAGGAGGGCGAGGAGGAATACGAGCCGTCTAAATATCCGTCAAAAAACGTTTTTATCCGCACTATCGACGACAAAAGCGAGCTGAACGAGGCAAATCTTCAGCGCATGGTTGACGAATGCAATGCCGAGCGCGTCGTTATCGAATACAACGGAATGTGGCTTATCAACGAGCTTTTCGAGGCTATGCCGGAGGGCTGGGCTATTTATCAGGTGATGTTTTTCGCCGACGCTTCGACTTTCCTCAGCTACAACGCCAACATGAGAAGCCTTGTTGTCGATAAGCTGAATATCTGCGAGCTTGTTGTTTTCAACAGAATGGAAAAAACTTTTGATCCGCAGGAATTCCACAAAATTGTGCGTGGTTCAAGCCGCCGCACAGAAATCGCTTACGAATACACTGACGGTACTGTTGCTTATGACGACATTGAAGATCCGCTTCCATTTGATGTTGAAGCTGATAATGTTATTATCGACGACAACGATTATGCTCTGTTTTACCGTGATATCATGGAAGAACCTAAAAAATACGACGGCAAAACCGTGAATTTCAAGGGCCTTGCCGCAAGAAATCCGAAGTTTCCGGAGGATGTTTTTGCTCTTGGCAGAAATGTTATGACCTGCTGTGTGGACGATATCACTTTCTGCTGGTTTGTCTGCGAAAAGGACGATGCAGCGCAGATTCAGGAGCGTGGCTGGTTCATGGCTAAGGCAAAAATTGAAGTCCGCAAGCATAAATTTTACAAGGGAAAAGGTCCGGTGCTGAAAATCATGGAGATCTCTCCAGCTGCACCGCCTGAAAAACAGGTTGCGACATTCTTTTAATCAGTTGTGCGGGCGAACACAGTTCGCCCCTACAATCGGTCATTTAAAATATTCAATATATTTTTAATACGTCCCGTCAGGGACACCATAATTACGAATTCCGCATTCCGAATTACGAATTAAAACAGCGCATGGGACCGTGAACAGGGTGCAGCGTCACGCTGCAAAAAAGCCGTACATTTCTGTACGGCTCTTTTTTATAATTTATTTTTCCTTTGCAGCGGCTTTCTTTGCCTTTTCCTTGTTCTTCATCCATGACCATGTTACAGGTGCAACGAAAATTGAAGAATATGTACCGGAGATAAGACCGAACATAAGCGGAACAGAGAAGCTGAGGAGTGAATGATATCCTGTTACGAATACTACAATTGAGATGATCAGCATTGTACTGATAGTTGTGATCGAAGTTCTGATAGAACGTGTCAGTGACTGTGTACAGCTGATATTGATTCTCTCGCTGAGTGTAGCCTTCGGGAAAAGTGAACGGTTTTCTCTGATTCTGTCGTAGATAACGATAGTATTGTTGATAGAGTAGCCGAGAATTGTAAGAAGTACAGCAACTGTATTCTTATCAAACTCAAATCCGATAAGAATTGAAACTGCTACAGCAACAATGAGGTCGTGGCAGAGAGCAAATACTGAACATAAACCAGCAGACCAACCGCCGATCTTTCTGAATCTGATAGCGATGTAGATAATGATTACGATAGCTGCAAAAATAACGGCAACGAGACACTTGATAAGAGCCTCACGAGCTGTATTTGAGCTTACATTATTTACATTAGGGCTGTCGATGTTGTTGTCGGGGAACTTGTTCATCAGGCGCTCTGTAAGTGCGTTGGGATGAACCTTGTTTACAGAGTCAACAAATGCAACAGCATTTCCGGAGAACTTTTCATTAAGAGTTTCTGTGAGCATTTCAGCCTCAGAATCGGAGAAAGTTTCCTTTGTGAAAACAACTGTGAGAATCTGTGTACCGTCATCTGTTTCTGAAAGCTCGATATCAGTGGGAGTTCCGCTGATAAGCTCGCCGGAATTCTGGAGAGCGTCAGCACTGATCTCGCCTGTATAGCTGTAATTATAGCGGTAATCAGTTGAAACGTCAAAGGTTTCTGAAGATGTATAAGCAATGATGATCTGATTTTTGTCATCGTCACCAATTGCCTTACCGAGTTTAACGGTCACATTTGAGTCGATAAGATCATCAACAGCGTCCTTTACATCGTTAGCTTCGATATCGCCTGTGTAACTGTATGAGATTTCCGAACCGCCCTTGAAGTCGATAGAGAGATTTACGCCTCTTACGATAATTCCGACGATAAGTGCAGCAGTGACTGCAATGACGATACCGAGAATCATTTTCTTCTTT
Source organism: Ruminococcus sp. (assembly GCA_017461395.1). Lineage (GTDB taxonomy): Bacteria > Bacillota > Clostridia > Oscillospirales > Ruminococcaceae > Ruminococcus. The sequence goes on along the minus strand of JAFTYF010000025.1, from coordinate 79,611 downwards.
CCGCAGAAGTTATATACCTTTGCAGGCATAATAGCTGCGACTTCTTTTTTGGTTTTCTTCGTCATTTCTCGTCACCTCCGTAAAGCTTTCTGTTTTTGAAGCAGTTGAACTTTGAAAGTGATGTCACCATAAGTCTTGCTGCGAAAACTCCCATTACGAAGTTAAGGATAACACCTGCAAGGAGAGTAAATCCGAAGGAGTATACGAAGCCTTCAGCAGTTGCGCCGAATGCAGCGAATACAGTCTTGTTGAGAATCTGTGAGAAGAAGCTTGACGGAACACCGAATGCACCCATAAGGATGATAGCGATAAGAACGTTAGTTACGTTACCGTCAAGGATAGCGGAGAATGCCTTCTTGTAAGCGATCTTGATAGAAGCGTCAAGAGACTTTCCTGTTCTGATTTCTTCCTTGATACGCTCGCCGGTGATAATATTAGCGTCAACGCCCATGCCGACAGCGAGGATGATACCAGCGATACCGGGGATAGTGAGAGTTGAGCCGGGCATAAATCCGAACCAGCCTGATACGAATGCGATACTTCCTGTGATCTGACCGATGAGGGCGATAACAGCCACAACGCCGGGGAGTCTGTAGAGGAATATCATATAAACTGCAATGAATGCAAATGCGATAGCTGCAGCGAGAAGGATAGCTTCAAGTGAGCCTGAACCCATTGTGGGAGTGATAGTTCTCTTATTTGTGATTTCCATTTTGAAGGGGAGAGCACCGCCGTTGATCTTATCAGCAAGGCTCTTAGCCTCTTCGTATGTAAAGTCGCCTGTGATCATAGCGCTTCCGTCTATGATTACTTCGTTTACCATAGGAGCAGAAATCTGTGTGTCATCCATCCAGATAGCGATCGGAACGCCTGCGCTCATTGCGTTCTGTGTAGCTGCTGCAAACTTTTCCGTACCTGATTCCTTAAGGTCAAGAGAAACAACGATTTCCTTACCTGTAGCGGTATTGTTGCTGTCTCTTTGTCCTACGCTTGCAGATTCAACATCAGAACCTGTAAGAACAACTTCACCGGTGTAAGCAGCCTGTCCTGTTTCGTCTGTAGTCTGTTCTGAACCCATGCGGAAAGTCAGCTCAGCCATAGTGCCAAGTTCCTGAACTGCCTTATCGGGGTCGAAATCAGTTGTGCCGGCTTCCCAGGGGAAACGGACAATAATTCTGTCGCTTTTTGTGTCGTTGTAAACCTCACTGTCGGTAATACCGAGAGATGTGAGTCTTGTTTTGATAACAACTGTAGCAGCTTCAAGCTCATCCTTGCTTGCGTTGAAACCGTCAGACGGTTCAAATGTAGCGTCAACGCCGCCCTGAATGTCTATACCGAGACGGACATCATCAACGCCCTTGATAACGGGCTTTTTGTTGTCGCCGAATCTGTAATCAAGGCCGAAAACGGCAGTGAAGGAGAACAGTGCGATCAAAGCAACGACAATGAAGAAAGTAGGTTTTCCAATCCTTTTCACGGTCATGCCTCCTAAAAATTCCGAACCTTTTTCTCTTGCTGTGCAAAAACAGCGCCGGAAAGGTCCTTTTTAATCTGTCACTTTGACAATTGTTAATATTGTACTATATTTTTATAAAAAAGTCAAGCCTATAGCCATTAAATGCAAATATTTCAAGAATTTGCACAATTACGCAATGTGATTTTTGCCATAATTCACATATTTCAAAAACTCAGTACACTGAAGCTTCTCACGGCTACTTAAAACGCTTCTGTGAGATTTTCAGCCTGTTCATCGCACGGTTGAGCGCCGCCTGAGTCTGATAATATTCCTGAATACTCTGCTTCTGCCGGAGCTTTTCCTGAGCTCTCTGGCGCTCCTCCTCGGCACGTTTTATGTCGATTTCCTCCGGAAGCTCGCAGGTATCAGCAAGGATGACCGAGTTGTCCGGCATAACCTGTATAAATCCCTCCGAAATGGCGGCATAGTGCCATTTTCCGTCAACCATGTATTTCAGTTCGCCGTCAGGAAGCGCTGTTACAAGCGGTTCATGACCAGCCATAATTCCGAGAAGTCCGTCGATAGCGGTGATAACGAGGTGCTCACATTCTCCCTTATAGAAAACACGGTCGGTAGCGATGATCTCAAGATGAAACGTCTTAGCCATGATTATTCATCCCCGATCTGTTTTGCCTTGCGGATAACATCGTCGATAGTTCCCGCCATGAGGAAAGCCGCCTCCGGATATTTATCCATTTCGCCCTCAATGATTGCGCTGAAGCCCTTTATCGTTTCCTTGACAGGGACGTATTTTCCCTTCAGACCGGTGAAATTCTCCGCAACGTTGAACGGCTGCGACAGGAATTTCTGTATTTTTCTTGCACGATATACGGCAAGCTTATCCTGTTCATCGAGTTCCTCCATGCCGAGGATAGCGATGATATCCTGAAGCTCCTTGTATTTCTGGAGAAGCTCCTGAGTGCGTCTTGCGACCTGATAGTGCTCGTCGCCGACGATTTCCGGTTCAAGGATGCGTGAGTTTGATTCAAGCGGATCAACAGCCGGATATATACCCTGTTCCACGATTTTTCGGGAAAGAACAGTCGTAGCGTCAAGATGTGCAAATGTAACTGCCGGTGCCGGATCGGTAAGGTCGTCAGCCGGAACATATACCGCCTGAACTGACGTGATAGAGCCATTTTTCGTGGATGTGATACGTTCCTGAAGCTCTCCGACTTCCGTTGCAAGAGTAGGCTGATAACCTACAGCGGAGGGCATACGTCCCAGCAGAGCGGATACCTCCGAGCCAGCCTGAACGTAACGGAAAATATTGTCGATGAACAGCAGAACATCCTTGTGTTCACGGTCACGGAAGTATTCCGCCATTGTAAGACCTGTCTGCGCAACACGCATACGGGAGCCCGGCGGTTCATTCATCTGACCGAAAACAAGCGCAGTCTTGCTGATAACGCCTGATTCCTGCATTTCGTTCCAGAGATCGTTTCCCTCACGGGATCTTTCTCCGACGCCTGTGAAGATAGAATATCCGCCGTGTTCAGTTGCAATATTGCGGATAAGCTCCTGAATTAGAACAGTCTTGCCCACGCCTGCGCCGCCGAAAAGTCCGATTTTTCCGCCCTTTGCGTAGGGAGCTATAAGGTCGATGACCTTGATTCCCGTTTCGAGTATCTCAACAACCGAGCTCTGCTCCTGAAATGTCGGAGCCTTGCGGTGGATTTCCCAGAGTTCCTCTGCGCCCACATCGCCCATTTTGTCGATAGGCTGACCGAGAACGTTGAACATACGCCCGAGAGTTTTTTCGCCCACGGGAACTTTTATGCAGCTTCCGGTGGCTGTAACCTCCATATTCTTGCTGAGACCTTCGCTTGAAGCCAGCATTATGCAGCGTACCGTGCGGTCGCCCATATGCTGAGCCACTTCCATAAAGCGTTTATTTCCGTCGATTTCAACAGTGAGTGCGTCCCGAATCATAGGGAGTTTTCCGCTGCTGAACACAACGTCTACAACAGGTCCGATAACCTGTATGATTTTTCCTGTTTCCATGTATGATTTTCAACTCCTTCATTGGAGGATTATTGCGGTATGCAGACTATTCCAGACTGGCTGCGCCGCTGACGACTTCGGTGATTTCCTGCGTGATAGCGCCCTGTCGTGCTCTGTTGTAGAGCAGTGACAGCTGTTTTATCATATCCTTTGCGCTTGTGGTAGCCGAATCCATAGCCGTCATTCTCGACTGCTGCTCACAGCAGAACGCTTCTACCATTGCGCCGTAAATGATTCCCTTTGCGTAATCCGGTATGAGATGCGCCATAACTTCTTCCGGCGACGGAAGGAACGACGCTTTCGGGAGCTTCTTCATTGTGCCGTCCGGAGCTTTTCCGAAATGTCTGCGGCTGAACGGCAGAAGCTGTATCATTCTTTCTTCCTGCACGTTTGAAGTCACCATGTCGGTGTAGATAACATAGACCTCATCAAGCTCACGGTTCTCGAATTTATCAAGCACCAGCTGTGCAATCTCCATTGCCCTGTAGAGCGTGGGATTCTGCGTAGTATAGAGGAATTCTCCGTCAACGAAGGGCTTGCTGCTGTTTTTCAGACGGCTTGTGAAATACATTCTGCCGACGTGTCCCAGCACAAAAAGATAGCAATTGCTGATATCGGGGGATTTTGCAAGCTCGTTTTCGGTGAATTTAAGTATGTTGTGGTTGTAGCTTCCGCACAGTCCTTTGTCGGCTGTAATGACGATATATCCCTTTTTCCGCTTCTCCGGAGGAATATCCAGACGGCGGTCGAAATACATCTGCCTCATGTGCGGAGTATGCTCCAGAACGCTTTCAATCGTCTCCTGCAGCTTGTAGAAGTAAGGCTCTGTCGCATCGAGTGCCTTTCGTGCCTTTTTAAGCTTTGACGAGGATATAAGATACATAGCGTTGGTGATTTTCAGTATCTGCTTTATGCTGTCGATACGTTCCCGTATCTCTCTCATATTAGCCATATCCGCTCACCTCTTATTCCTCGAATGCAGTGACAATGCGCTCGATTCTTTCTGCAAGGTCGTCGGTGAGGACTTTATTCTGTTCAAGCTCAGCAATGATATCCTGACCGTATGTGCCGATATAGCTCATCAGCTCGGAGCAGTATTCTTTAAGCTCCTTTGCCGGAATATCCTTGAAAAATCCGTGCTGTGCCGCATAGAGCAGAATTACCTGTTCATACTGCGGAAGCGGATTGTAAAGCGGCTGCTTGAGCATTTCCGTTAACATTCTTCCGTGATTGAGAAGCTCTGTAGTGGACTGGTCGAGCTCCGACGAAAACTGCGTGAAAATTTCCATTTCCTTGAACTGCGCAAGGTCGATTCTAAGATTTCCGGCGGCTTTTTTCATTGCCTTTGTCTGTGCAGCTCCGCCTACACGGGATACGGAAAGACCGTAGTTCACCGCAGGACGCTGTCCGGCATTGAAAAGCTCGCTTTCAAGGAAAATCTGTCCGTCCGTAATAGAAATTACGTTTGTAGGAATGTACGCCGAAATATCGCCGGCAAGAGTCTCGATGATCGGCAGAGCAGTCAGAGAACCTCCGCCGTGTTCATCGTCAAGACGGCTTGAACGCTCCAGAAGCCTTGAATGAAGATAGAAAACATCGCCCGGATAAGCCTCACGTCCCGGAGGTCTGTGAAGAAGCAGCGACATCGCACGATACGCAACGGCGTGCTTTGAAAGGTCATCGTACACAATGAGGACATCCTGTCCCTTTGACATGAAATATTCAGCTATCGCAGTTCCCGAATAGGGGGCAATATACTGGAAAGGTGCCGGATCGCTCGCAGATGCGCACACAACGACTGTGTGATCCATAGCGCCGAATTTTTTAAGAGTTCCCACGACCTGTGCAACGGTCGAGGATTTCTGACCGATAGCCACATAAACGCAGATAACGTTCTTGTCCTTCTGATTTATAATGGTATCGAGAGCAATAGAGGTTTTTCCGGTCTGTCTGTCGCCGATGATAAGCTCACGCTGACCGCGTCCGATAGGGAACATCGAGTCAATGGCAAGAATTCCCGTCTGAAGCGGAACGTTTACCGGCTTTCTCTCGATAACTCCGGGAGCCTCACGCTCGATAGGGAAGTAATCCTCAGCGATTATCGGACTTCCGCCGTCGATAGGCGAACCGAGAGCGTCAACGACACGTCCTAAAAGCTCGCCGCTCACGCCGATTCCGGCACGCTTGCCCGTTCTGATAACGGAGGAGCCTTCTGTAAGTCCGTGATCGTCGCCGAGAAGCACAACGCCCGTAGTTTTTTCTTCGAGGTTCTGAACGATACCCCTGATACCCGTCTCAAACTCAACAAGCTCGCCGTACATAACGGAATTCATGCCTCTGACCTGAGCTATTCCGTCACCGAGGCGTGTGATAAAGCCTGTTTCGGTTGCTCCGGATTTCACATCGAAGTCCTGAATTTCCGTTTTCAGCATGGAAATTATATCGCTCATGGAGCTTAGTGGACTTTTTTCTTTATTACTATCTGTATATTCCGCAGCCTTGCTGTGAAGATTTTCCTTCATGCGGCTGAGAGCGCTGCGGTAGCTCTTATCGTACTCGACATCGCCGGCATTGAGGATGAATCCGCCGATGATATCGGGATCGTGCCTGTACTCTATCGCAACATCTTCCTTGACGAAGCGTTCCATGATGTACCTGCGAAGATCAGCCTGCTGAACCTCGGTAAGCGGCGTAACATAGCGGACTACAGCCTTTATGCAGCCCTGTTTTTCAAGAAGTGCGTCGTTGTAGCCTTCAAGTGCAGCGGGAATATTTTCAACGCTTTTTGTCTTTATGGCGCTGAGTATGAATTTATGCATACTCTCAGGGAAAAGCCGTGAAATTACAGCCCGCTTCTCCTCCGAAGTGACAAGCGGATTTGAAAGAGTATCAGCAACATCTTTACAATCTGTAAAGATATGCATTGCGGCTTCGGCGTCATCCTGAGGAATGTCAAGGCGGAGAAGCTCTTTCAGAAGCTCTTTATCGGTATTTGCCATCAGCTTTCAACCTCCTCATCGGATAAGAATTTATCCACAAGGCGGCGATTCTTCTCGTCATCAAGATTTTCACCGATAATTTTCGAGGCGGCTTCTATAGCAAGGTCAGCGATCTGCGTCTGAGCCTGCGCAAGAACTCTTTTGCGCTCGTTTTCGATAGTTTTATTGGCGTCGGAAATAAGCTGTTCTGCCTCCTCCTGAGACTTTTTCAGGATAGCAGATTTCTCCGATTTTGCGTCCTCATGAGCCTTCATGATGATTTCCTGAGCCTTTTTGTCGGCGTCACTGAGAGTATCCTCATACTCTTTTTTCAGAGCCTCAGCTTCTTCCTTTGACTTTTTTGCAGCGTCAAGATCATCCTGAATAGTACGGGTACGTTCATCCATGATCTTGTTCACCGGTTTAAAAAGGAATATTTTCAGCAATATGAACAGCAATATCAGGTTCACCGCTGCCCATATGAAATTCCAGTGGTCTATATCCAGCATAAAATTGCTTCCTCCCGATATTATTTAAGGAAAAAGATGATGAGAATTGCGATTACAAAGCCGTAAATAGCTGTTGCTTCGGCAAGAGCACATCCTAAAAGAAGTGCCTTGTTGATATCGCCTTTAGCTTCGGGCTGACGTGCGATAGCCTCTGCAGCCTTTGAAGTTGCAAGACCGATTCCGATTCCTGCGCCTGCGCCTGTAAGTACGGCGATTGCAGCGCCAAGTGCGATTGATCCCATAGTAAATACCTCCGGTTATTTAAGGAAAAAGATGATAAGAATTGCGATTACAAAGCCGTAGATAGCTGTAGCTTCGGCAAGAGCGCATCCTAAAAGAAGCGCCTTGTTGATGTCGCCTTTAGCTTCTGGCTGACGTGCGATAGCCTCTGCAGCCTTTGAGGTTGCAAGACCGATTCCGATTCCTGCGCCTGCGCCCGTAAGTACGGCGATTGCGGCGCCAAGTGCGATTGATCCCATAAGTAAATCCTCCAAAAAGTTATTCTTCTTCCTCCATTGCCTCCGCCATAAACAGCGAGGTGAGGAAAACAAATACATAAGCCTGAATACATCCGTCGAAGATATCAAAATACAAGCCGAGAACCAGCGGGATTCCCACCGGAACAACAAGCCTTATAAGCTCCATTACAACGAATGCGCCGAGGATGTTTCCGAAAAGACGCATACAAAGCGAAAGCGGCTTGATGAAAAGCTCCAGTATCTTGATCGGCAGAAGCAGCGGCATCGGCTCAATAAAGCTGTGAAGCCAGCCTTTTCCGCCGCGCTCCTTTATACCGCAGAACTGTATCAGCAGTATTGCGAAAATCGCAAGCGTTGCGGTAACTCCAAGATCCTTTGTCGGCGGACGCAGTCCCACGATTCCGACGATATTCGAGATACCAATATAAATCAGCATCGTTTCAAGTATCGGCAGATATTTCTTTCCCTTCGGACCGAGAATGTCAAGGAAAAAGTTATTCATCCAGTTTATGCCCGATTCAATGAGACTCTGCGCTCCTGTGGGAACTGTTTTGAGCTTGCGGACGAACAGTATGCAGAAAAGTACGATAACCGCCATAATTCCCCACGTCATAACGCACGACTCAGGGACGGGGATTCCCCCGAAAATTGGTATAGTAAAGGCTACACGGCATTCAAGCTCCTCAAGAAGCTTGTCAGCAATATCCATAAATGCAGCACCTTCTTTCTTAAATAAATAATAAAACGGAGAGTCTGAAACCCTCCGTTTATTCATGCAGAATCAGCGGAAGCCCTGCTTAATATTGCAGAGCAGTTTCCAGTATTAATAATATAACAAAACCCGGAAATTGTCAATAGATTACAGTGAATTTTTAATCATTCCTCACCGTTTTCGCCGGAGCTTTCCTCAGCCGGAGCAGACGCCAGAGACATAGCATTCGAAAGTCTTTCAATCGCGCCGGAATTCAGCTTTTCCGTAAGTCTGACCCTGTCCAGCTCGCGCTTGAAAGAGGCAAGCTCAGCAGCGATTTTCTTCATGATCTCAGTATTTTTTTCCTGCTTGTCCTCCAAAGCGCATACACGCTTGATAAGGCTGTTGATATTTCCGGCAAGCGCCTCGTTGACATCGTTCTGTTTTTCACCGAATTCCGTCAGTTTTTCCGCCGCCTTAGTCATTTTTACCTTTTCATGTCCGTCAAAAGCACGGATAAATTCGTTAGTAAGCTTAGTTTCTGCCATAGATATCACCTCACTCAGCTTCTGTGATTCTTTCAAGCTCTACTTCTTCATCCTGAGCATTTATAATAATCATTTTATCGCCGTCAATGGAATATTCAGCGTCCCTGAGTTCATCCTCACCGAAGATCTTTCCGCCGATTGTGATAGTTTCGTCTGAAAGCTCAAATTCAGTTACTTTTATTCTGATTTCAAGGGAAGTGCTGTTCTCAGTGCAGTTCATGAATGTCTTTATATTGTCGCCTGTGATATCAAGCCCGTCAGCGGCGGCGGCTTCAGTAAGACCTCCTGCAACGTCGTCGTAGAGATCGCCGCTTGTCCACTGGAATTCGCCGGAAAGCTCCTCGCTGCCGTCAGTTTTCTTCATAGTAAGGTCATTGTCGCTGAAAGCGTGAAGCACGAATGTTTCGCCGTCGAAATCGTAATTGTCGCCGGAAAATTCCATTCCGCTGAACACGAAGTTATCTTTCTCATCAAAGTATATTGTTTCAGAAAGATCCTGTACAGCGCAGATATACGCTTCATCCTCGCTGAGTATATCAAAGATAGTACCTTCTTTTTCAACGGGTACCCATCTGCCGACTGCGGGATTTTCCTCAGAAGCAGAGGAGCTTTTTTCATCATCCTTGCCGCTGTCCTTTTTTCCGCATGAAGCAAATGCGCATGACATCATTGACACTGCAAGCAGAATTGTCAGAAATTTCTTCATAGTGTATTCCTCCAGTAATTTAATGTATCTTCAATCGTCTTTTCCATTGATATCTCAGCTTTCCAGCCCGTATCGCCGGAAATCCGTGAAACATCCGGCTCAATAACGGGAATGTCTGAAGCTCTCATTCTTGCCGGATCCTGTTTTACTTCAATTTCCTTCTGCGAGAAGCTCAGCGCCGTATCAAGAATGTACTGAATTTCAACAGCTTTTCCTCTGCCGACATTGTATGTGCGTCCGCTGACTCCCTTTTCACCGAGAAGTCGGTATGCTCTTACAACGTCACGGACATCGGTGAAATCACGCTTTGCGGCAAGATTTCCGACGCTCATAACAGCCGGAGAATCGCCCTTTTCGATAAGCGCTATCTGACGGCAGAAATCGGAAATAACAAACATCGGAAGCTGCTGCGGTCCGGAGTGATTGAACGCTCTCACCATGATGATATCCATTTTGTAGGCACGGGCGTAAATTTCGCCGAGCATTCCCTGACAAGCCTTTGTTGCGGCGTAGATGTTTCCGGGATTGAGCGGTTCTTCCTCAGTAAGCGGACAAGCGTCCTTCCGGATGAAGCCGTATTCCTCGCCGGAGCCTATAAGAATCAGGCGGATATCCTTTTTTTCGCAGTTTTTTACGGCTTCAAGAACGTTTATCGTACCGATAACGTTGATATCCGCTGTGAGCTGAGGTTTTTTCCACGACAGGGAAACAGAGCTCTGCGCCGCAAGATGATATATCACATCCGGCTTTATTTCGCCGATAACTTCACTTACTGCGTCCGCATCGAGGATATTCAGCGTGCGGACAGAACAGTTTCCGCTTATATTTTCGTTTTCCAGACAGGTCGCAAAGACCTCCTGTCCGGCACTGTCAAGCTCACGGATGAGATACCCCCCCACGAAGCCGGCACCGCCTATAATAAGAGCTTTCATCAGCCGTTCTCCTTTCCGGACAGCACCCGATAAAGGCTGTCCAGAGCGATTTTTTCATTAAACTGCGAGCAGACTCTTTCTGCCGCCGCTTTTCCGAGGATTTCACGCAGATCCTTGTTTTCCGCAAGTGTATTTATAGCGTCTGCAAGCTCTGCCGGATCAGATTTTTTCACGGTAAGACCGGTAACTCCGGCGAGGCTTACATGAGGAACTCCCGACGGCAGAAGCGTATTTATAACAGGCTTGCCGTAAATCATGGCTTCAAGCTGAACTATACCGAATGCCTCGCTTTTTTCCACCGAGGGAAGCACGAAGATATCACAGTCAGCATAAGCCTGTTTAAGCTCACGGTCGGAGAGAAATCCCAGAAAATGCACTTTATTTTCAAGCCCTTTTCTGTGGGCATATTCTTTAAGTGTAGGTTCAAGATCGCCAGTTCCGGCGATAAAAAGCTCACAGCCCTTTACTCTGCGGAACGCTTTCAGAAGCACATCCACGCCCTTGTAGTAGACAAGACGTCCGGTGAAGAATACCTTCACGCTTCTTTTATCGCTGCATTTTTCGGTAAGAACCGGCTTTCTTTCGATGCCGAGATACTTCTCCGGAGCGATTCCATAGGGGACTATCCGGCATTTTTCGACGTAGTCTGTGAGGTGATCCGAGCCCGAATAATGTCCGGGAGTTGCAATTGCAATTGCGTCCGCACGGTTGAGAAGCCATTTCATGAACGGTTTATAGACGAGCATGAGTTTCTTCTGCTTTACGATGTCGCTGTGCCACGAAAGTACTATTCTTCCCTTGAATCCGGACAGAAGTGCAGCGGCGTCCGCAAGCGGAAACGGCATATGGATGTGGATAACATCCGCATTTTTCGCCATTTTTCTGAAAAGTCTTATAAAAGTAAAGGAAATCGGGCACTTGAAATAAGTTCCGAGACTTGCGGCACGGGTAACTTCCACGCCGTTTATGCGCTGTCTCACGGTTTTTCCACGATTATCACGGCACACCAGAACCTTCACGTCAGCATCATAGCTTCTGCCAAGCTCCTCGGAGTAAAGTCTCACAAGCGTTTCAATTCCGCCGACATGAGGATAATAAGCCTTGTTTACCTCTAAAATCCGCAGTTTTTTCGTCATTATACCAACTCCTTGTAGATGTCGTGAAGCATCTGTGCAGATCTGTCCCATGTGAATCCCTTTGCACGTTCAATTCCACGTCTGCTGAGATCACATCGGAGAGCTTCATCTGTATACAGTCTGTATAATCCTCGTGCAATGCTCTTCACATCATAGGGATCAACGATAACAGCACAGTCGCCTGTTACCTCCGGAAGCGAAGCAGCCCCCGATACAAGCACCGGAACTCCGCAAGCCATAGCCTCAAGCGGCGGCATACCGAAACCCTCGTAGAGCGACGGAAATACAAATGCCAGCGAACCGCACATGAGAGCGTTCATGTCCTCGGAAGGGACGTATTTCGTGAAAATAACCTTATCTTCCAGTCCGAGAGACTTCACACGGCTGAAAATTCCGTCATACAGCCAGCCTTTTCCGCCGGCAAGCACGAGCTTCGGGGGATTGCTGACTTTCTTTGAAAAGGCATTGTATGCCGAAATAAGGCGCTCCAGATTTTTTCTCGGCTCAATAGTTCCGAGGTAGAGGAAATAGTCTCCCTCAATGCCGAGAGACGCCTTTACATCGGCAATTTTCTGCGAATCACCGCACGGGTGGAATCTCTCAGTATCAACCCCGCACGGCACAACTCTGAGCTTATTTTCGCACCACGGGAAATATTTAACTATCTCAGTGCGTGAAAATTCTGAGTCGGTAACGATGATATCCGCACGTTTCAGGGACTTTTTCAGTCCGGCGTCGAGCATGAAGCGTGTACGTCCCCTGACAGTCTCCGGAAAAGCCTTATAGACCATATCATGAACGGTAACTACAGTTTTTCCCTTGACTCCGGACGGAATGATATAGTTGAAAAAGTGCGTGATATCGGACTTTTTCCCAAAAAATGCAGAGTACGGCACCGGAAGAAGCACCGACAGCAGTCTGTACAGTTTTTTCGGGAAGCGCGACGTATTCAGCTTGATATTTTTGCCGGAAAACTGCTTTATCTGCCGTACAGCATTTCCTTTGCGGTCAGCGAAAAAGCTGTATTCACAGCGGTTTTCGGGATAAAGCTCTGCAAGCTTCATGGTCTGACCGGCTTCACACCAGCCGATTCCTGTTATCTTGTCAGCGATAAGCGGAACAGCGTCAAAAGTAATTTTCATTCCGGCACTCCTTTACTCTTAGTATAGCGCAATGGGCGGTCATTGACCGCCCTCAGTCTGTCGAAAAAATACAAGCAAGATGTTTTAAGGGAACGCCTTCACTTGCAAGGCGTTCCCTCTTGAAAAACAGTCCACCGGACTGTTTTTCAATTCACCCTTTGCGAAGCGCTTCTAAGGCAAATGTGGGACGCTGAATCTCACCTGTCGGTTCGGTCGGTGCTTCTGCTTCGCAGAGGTGTCCACTGGACACCCGCACCCCACACCCTGCCAGAGGCTCTGCCTCTGGACTCCGCCAAAGGGTTATAAACCCTTTGGAATCCCATAATTATTTGTTTATATAATTTTTCAACAATCTCTGTGCAGTCATTGACCGCCCTGTAAAAATCAGCCTGTAATTGCCTTGACCTTGATCTCTTTTTCAACGAGGTCAAGATCGTTCTTAACCATTCTCTCAACAAGCTCAGAGAATGAGATTTCACGCTTCCAGCCAAGCTTTTCTTCAGCCTTAGCGGGATTTCCGAGGAGAATATCAACCTCAGCCGGACGGAAGAACTTCTTGTTTACCTTAACGATTGTCTTGCCTGTAGCCTTGTCGATACCGATCTCGTCAACGCCCTCGCCCTGCTACTCAACGTCGATTCCAACGTGCTTGAATGCAGTCTCAACGAACTCACGGACAGTTCTTGTCTCGTTTGTTGCGATAACGTAGTCATCGGGAGTTTCCTGCTGGAGCATGAGCCACATAGCCTTTACATAGTCCTTTGAGTGTCCCCAGTCACGCTTGGAATCCATGTTTCCGAGCTCCATGTACTCCTGTACGCCGAGCTTGATTCTTGCAGCAGCGTCAGTGATCTTTCTTGTAACGAACTCGATTCCGCGTCTTTCAGACTCGTGGTTGAAAAGGATACCGGAACAAGCGTACATTCCGTAGCTTTCACGGTAGTTCTTTGTGATCCAGTGACCATAGAGCTTAGCAACGCCGTAGGGACTTCTGGGGTAGAATGGAGTTGTCTCGCACTGAGGAATTGCCTGTACAAGACCAAACATTTCAGATGTTGAAGCCTGATAGAAGCGAGCCTCAGGCTTTACGATTCTGATAGCTTCAAGCATATTTGTAACGCCGATAGCGTCGATGTCAGCGGTTCCGAGGGGAGTATCCCAGCTTGTAGCAACGAATGACTGAGCAGCAAGGTTGTAAACCTCGTCAGCCTGAGATATCTTCATAGCGGAGATAAGTGATACGGGATCTGTCATATCTGCGTAGATAAGATGAACCTTGTCCTTGAGGTGAGCAATGTTGCCGTAATCAACGGTAGCCTTTCTTCTCCAGATACCGTAAACGTTGTAACCCTTTTCGAGGAGAAGCTCAGCAAGATATGAGCCGTCCTGACCTGTAATACCTGTAATAAGTGCGTTTTTCATATATATTTCTCCTTTTTAATTTATTTACACAAGATCTGTTCTGCCTGTTTCCTTAAGCTGTGCGATGACCTTCTTGACATCCTGAGTATTGTTCTTGGAGCACACAAGAAGTACATCGTCAGTATCAACTATAATGAGATCCTCAGTACCGATAGCTGCGATAAGACGTTTTCCGCCGCATATCGTAGTTCTTTCGGAATCAACAGCGATAACGTCGCCGCTGATGAAGTTCTTGTTTTCGTCAGTCTCGTTGATGCGTTCAACAGCGAGCCAGCTTCCGACGTCGTCCCAGCCGAAGCTTCCGGGGAGTGTGTAGATATCTGAAGCCTTTTCCATGATGCCGAAATCCACCGATTCACTTGGGAATGCAGTAAATTCCTTCACAAGAGTTTCTTCATAAGCCGGAGTTCCGAAGCTTTCGCCGATTTTAACAGCGCCCTCGTAAACTGTCGGCATGAATTCCTTGATATTCGCCATGATAGAGGAGATCTTCCACACGAACATACCGCTGTTCCAGAGATATTTTCCGGAAGCAAGGTACTTTTTAGCTGTAGCGAGATCCGGCTTTTCAACGAAGCGCTCAACATTATAAGCATCGCCGTTTTCAGCGCCGAAATTAATGTATCCGTAGCCTGTTTCGGGGTATGTGGGAGTGATTCCGATAGTAACGAGGTTCTTGTCCTTTTCGGCAACAGCAACAGCTTTTTTCAGCGTATTAATGTAGATATCCTCATAGCCGATAAGGTGATCTGAGGGAAGAACCATCATAACAGCGTCGTCGTATTTTCTGCCGATAACAGCCGCCGCAAATGCGATACATGGAGCTGTATTTCTTGCGCATGGCTCTGCAAGGATGTTTTCAGACGGAATTTCCGGAAGCTGATCCTTGACAAGCTCAGTGTAAGCGGCATTTGTAACAACAAATACATCATCTGCTGCCACAAGCGGACTAAGACGCTTGACTGTTTTCTGAATCATTGTCTCGCCGTCCGAGGTAAGCGAGAGAAACTGCTTAGGACAGGTATTTCTGCTTTTCGGCCAGAAGCGTTCTCCTCTGCCGCCTGCCATTATAACTGCTGTGATTTTCATTTATCCTTATCCTCTTTTCTTGTGTTCAGTATGCCTTCCTCTGTTTCGGCGTTTGTCTTGCCGGGGAAAAGCATAGTTTTTATCGTCATTAATATTATCTGAAGATCGAGCCGTATTGAGTAATTCTCAATATACATCAGATCCATTTTCAGCTTGTCATACGGAGTTGTATCATACACTCCCGTTACCTGCGCATAGCCTGTAAGTCCGGCTTTTACTTTAAGGCGGAATTCAAATTCCGGCATCTGCTTCTTGTATTCCTCGGTAAGCTCCGGACGTTCCGGACGAGGACCTACAACTGACATATCACCCTTCAGGATATTCAGAAGCTGCGGTAACTCGTCGATACGGAATTTACGCAGAATTTTTCCCACCGGAGTAATTCTGTCATCCTCCTCAGAAGCAAGCTGAGGTCTGCCGTCCTTTTCGGCGTCAACTATCATGCTCCGGAACTTATACACATAGAATTCCTTTCCGTCTATCGTAAGGCGCTTCTGCTTGTAGAAAACAGGGCCGCCGTCGTATAGCTTCACGGCAAGCGCCGATATCACCATAAACGGAAGTGCCGGAATTATCGCAATAAGAGAGAATACGATATCGAATATCCTCTTGATGAAGCGCTCCTCAAAGTCAAGGCCGTAGTTGCGGCACAGCAGAAGCGGCGTATCAAAAAGGCGGATATCATCAGCGCCTCTTATAATAATATCGGAAATTTTAGGAGCAATATACGCTCTGAGGGAATTATCAAAGCAGAATTTGATATAGTCATTTCTCTGTTCGGCAGGGATATCGCATATAATAACGCCCTCATATTTCAGGAGCAGCTCTCTTATTCTGTCGGGGTCTTCATCTGCGCTGACTGATTCGCAAATCATATACTTGTCCACACGCTGGCTCATTTTCATAACGAGCGATGCCGCCTGACTGCTTCCGTAGAGGATTATCAGCCGCCGCGGGGGATACATGAGGAAATAAAGCTTTCCCGTAAATATCGTCCACAGCGATATCACGCCGAAATCCGTAAACGTCATGAGAACGACCGGAATTCCGTCCATGAAGCGCCGTCCGATAAGGCTTATAAGGAAATACGTCACGATATTGACGCACGCCATTGAGATAAGCTGTGAGAAAAGCATATCCGTTTTTTTGAGATATCCCAGCTTAAAGCCGCCGTAAGCCTTGAAGAAAAGGACGGTCAGCAGACCATAGATACCGATAAGCACCCAGTTTCCGCGCCGATAGTAGGGCAGAACTATCGCTTCGCTGTAATATCTGTACCATGTATAGGCGAAAATTCCCGTAAGAATACCAAGAAGTACGATTGCAGCGCCGAAAGAGATAAATCTTTTGTATCTGTCTCTTTTACTGTTCATAATTTTTCACGATAACACGTTCAGAATGTTATCTCCTTTTTTATTTATATATTCAGCTTACACTCCTGTAAGCATACAACATAATTATAACAAACAGCCGATATTATGTCAATAGATTCGGGTGGAATTTACAAGTTTTTTTGGATTTTTCCGGCAATATGCACAATTTTTTCTTCTCTCATGATGCAAACAAAGCCTGCCGGCATATCTTCTATGCAGACAGGCTTGTATATTACTTGCAGTATGCTGCGGTGATCTCACAGATATATGCTCTGTGGTAAGGATCTGTTCCGAAGAACTGCGCCGGAATTCCGTCGTCTGTGAGGAAGCCCTTTTCCTCCATGTCGTAGCTGTAGAGCTTGCGGCATACAAGCACGAGATCAGCCTCATCGAAAGCCACACAGCCGTCAGCTTCTACGGGAGTAAGACCTGTTTCCTTTATCTTGTCGCAGTCTCTGCCGGAATGTGAACCGCAGAATGAAAGCGCACTGCGGAACTGCTCGCCGAGGAACGAAACAGCAAAGCTGTCTCCCTTTTCTACAAATTCGTATGTGTAGCGGTTCGGGCGGATATAGCAGGTGAGAACATTTTTGTTCCAGAGTACGCCAAGCTGTCCCCATGAAGCTGTCATTGTGTTGAAGCTGTCCATATTTCCGCCTGTAATGAGCATCCATTCCTTTCCTATTTTTGTGAACGGATTGAACTGTAATTCGCTGAGTTCGATTTTTCTGAATGACATAAGATTTTCCTCCTTTAATATACAGGAGCTTATGTCTCCTGTCAGATTGTCGAAAAAGTTACAAGCAAGGCAGTTTTGTAGGGGACGCCTTCACTTGCAAGGCGTCCCCTCTTTCAAAACAGTCCACCGGACTGTTTTGAAATTCACCCCTTGCGAAGCGCTTCTAAGGCAACAGCAGGGTTTCACCCCGCACCCCACCAGAGGCGCTGCCTCTGGACTCCGCCAAAGGGTTATCAACCCTTTGGAAACCCACTATTGTTTGTTTTTATAATTTATCGACATACTGACAGTAACTATTATCTCCTGTAATGTTAACTTTTCACCTTGAATTCATAATTCTGTCTCAGAGCTGATTTATAGCGCAGACGCAGTTTATCGGTGATAAGAGCGATGAATTCAGAGTTTGTTGGCTTGCCTTTTCCGGTATCGACTGTATATCCGAAAAAGGAATTGAGTGTATCTACATTTCCTCTGTCCCATGCGATTTCAATAGCGTGGCGGATAGCACGCTCCACACGGGAGGAAGTGGTTTCATATATCTCCGCAACGGTAGGGTAAAGAAGCTTGGTGACGCTGTCAAGAAGCGATTTGTTTTCGATAGAATAGAGTATAGCCGTTCTCAGGTAGTGATATCCCTTGATATGCGCCGGAACGCCGAGCTGATGTATTATATCCGTGACAACAAGCTCCATGTCGTCGCTGAGACTGCTGACCTTGTCGCCGAGAGCTGAATTTATAGCGGCGCAGAGATCATCGGCGTCGTATGGCTTCAGCAGAAACTTTGAAGCGCCGTTGTCCATGACTTGTCTTTCGATGAATTCGTTGTCGCAGGATGATGTGATGATGAATACGGGAAACTTCACGCCTAGCTCTCTCACTCTTTTCATTATAGTCACAACATCGCCGTTCTGTGCGCTTATATCGAGCACAGCAACATCAGGCGGATCCTTTTTGATAGATTCAAGGATGATACCGCAGTCCTTTCGTCTTGTGTAAGCGTACATTCCTCTTTCACGAAGCTTATTTGCCGTGCTTACTCCTGTTTCGGCTGAATCATCGCCGATAAGTACCTTTACTTTACCGTTCATTATTTTTTGACCTCCATGTTATACATATATTGTGCCAGAATTGCGTTTTTCTGTCCTGTTATTATCATATCATATGTAACATTGGCGGTGCAACGGATTATTTTATCATAAAGGCTTATGTTCAGCGATTTTCTGGGGAAAAATCAAGGCTGATCCATAAATTGTACAAAAAGATAAAATCGTGAGTTATCTGCGCTTTTTATGACCTTTTGCAAGGATTCCTTCTGTTATATTGCGGACTCTTGTTCCAGGAGGAAACATCTTGTCGGCAAGGCGGTTAAGAGCGTTTTCCTTATGTTCTTTGCCGGAAAAAGGTACTATCTCCGGTTCTTTTACGGAAGAAGCCCATTTTTTCAGAGCCGCTGTCGAAATATAAGGTACAAAAAGCTCTCTGTCGGCAGAAGCGCAGCATTCCTCAAGAAAATCAAGAAATCCGCCGCAGCCCTCAGTGCCGTATTTTTCAAGATTGCTTCCGAAGTGCTCCTCAAGCATTGTGCGGAAGTCGTCAAGTCCGTCAAGGAATTTCTCGTCACGTTTGAGAGCGTCAGCGATAAGCGGACGCATTTTTCCGCTTTTTGCCGGAATTTTCCCGTCAAGCGAGGCTGCTCCTGCTCCGAGGAAGCCTATCAGACAACCGTCGCCGCAGAAATCACTGAGAGCCTCTCTGTTATGCGGAAAATCAAAGCCGTATGATGCATAAAGTCCTAAAACGCAGTGAAGCGTGAGATATTTTGCCGTATCATAGTCATAGAGGTGTTTTTTGCGGATATATCCGAGAATTCTGCCGGATTTTTCCATAAGCTGCATTGCCGGAGCCAGAAGCAGAGCCTTCGAGCCCTTAACAATAGGAAGCTCAATGTCAAATGCAACATTGCTTCCGATGTGGAGAAGCTTATCCGCCGATACTCCCGCCTTTGAAAGAACGGCTTCGTACCAGCTTTCGGCGGTACATTTTTTTATTTCAGAAACTATCACCAGACCGTCATACGAGCCATATCCGCACTTTTCGAGGATATTCCTCACGACATCAGCCGGATATACCGACTCAGAGAAAATTATCGTCCGTTTTTTGCAGGATTTGGCTTCTCGGAAAAGCGTTTTTCCGCACTCTCTCGGAAACGAAAAATACTCGATAAGCTCACATTCACGGCGCATAAGCTGTTCCTTGCCGGCAGGACTTATTCCGCTGAGCTTTGCGAAGATATCATAGATAAGCTCAAGCGTCACACGGGGATATACCTCGCATTTTTTGAGTGCCGCCTCATAAGCCGCAAGGCGAAGCTCTGTGAATGATTTCTTGCCCGTTTTATACGGAGCATAATCGTCCTCCATAAATAGGAACAGGTCACATTCCTCAGAAAACGGCGTCATAACGAGAACGTCCTGCATACGGAAGCTCACCGCTTTATGACGTGTACTGCGCAGCTCGACAAGCATTTTGTCCAGTATAGCCGTCTGTTCCGCAGAAAGCTGACGCTTCAGACTGTTGTCGCTGTACATATATCATTCCTCCGTTTCCGTCTGTGATGTAATTTCCTCCTGTGAGGTAATTTCCGCTGCTGATGAGGTTTCCACCTCTGCAGAAGCCTGCTCCGAAGCTTTTTCCGTCTGTACGGTTATCTCCGGAATTTCCTTCTCACCCCTGAGCGCTGTAAATTCATCCAGAGTGAGCGCACCCTCGGAGTTGTATGTCTTTATAAGATTTTCACAGCTTGTATATTTCTCCGAATATTCGCCGTTTTCGTCCTCGATATATTCACCGAACCAAAGTCCGAAGAACGACCACAATGCGTTGTCTCTGTAGGAGCTGTCAACGTCGGGAACACTTCCGCATTCGCTGAGAGCTATCGGCTTTTTGCTGCCGGCGAATTTCTGAACAGCCGCAAAATTTTCATAGTAGCTGCTGCCGTAGTCCTTTTCGCCGCTGTGGTAGATATCAACGGCGGCTATGTCGAATGTGGATTCGTCCACGAGAGTGCTCTCGCTCTGACCGTTCCATATCCATATTAGATTATCAAGCTCAAAGTAGTCTGTAAGTCTTGTATAAAGGAGATTCCACAGCCATTTATAGGCTTCTGCGCCGGACGCTCCCCACCAGTACCAGTCGCCGCTGCCTTCGGGGAGAGGTCTCCAGAGCACGGGAATTCCCTTGTTTTTCAGGGATGTAAGCTGTCCTGCCATGCTGTCGATATCGAGGATAAGGCTGTAACATTCACCGGAAATGTTTCCCTCGCCGTAAAGTCCTCTTATCTCCTCCTGAGTGAGCATTGCTATATCAAGCTCCGTCATTGCGGCGGCAAGGCTGAAATCAGTTTCCTCTGTCCTGAACGAGCTTTTTTCTGCCGGAGCGTTCCAGTACCAGCTTACGCACGGAATTCCGCCGTTTCTGTACCAGTCGGCACAGGCTTCGATTTCCTTGTAGCTGTCGTCGTATGAACCTCTTGCAACGGAAAGGTTTGAACAGCGAATTACAGGGTATTTTCCCGTTGTTCTGTAGATGAGGTCAAGCTCTGAGTTGTCGTTATCTGCGGCATACTGTCCGGTGATGATATATTTTCCGTAACAGCCGGAAATAACATCCATAAGCTCCTGTGCGGCTTCTCCGGCGTTTTCGTTGGAAGTTCCGCCGTCCGCTTCGTAGCTTATATCGCCGAGAGTTGCGCTGTCGGTCAGTTTGAGATAGTCAAGGCAGATATTTCCCTTGACGGGCGAAATTGATATTTCCGATTCGCCCTTTGTGAGAAATACGCCGTGAACGGTTATCTGATTGAATTTTCCGCCCTTTACGGTCTTGAACGTCGTAAGCTGTTTTCCGTTAAGGGAAATCCTGCATTCCGTTTCCTTTTCCGACGCTATGTTGAACGAAAGATCGTAGTGCTGATTGCTCGGAGCAGTCACCTTAAACACGGCAGAAATTCCGCCGCCGGTGGGAAATCCCGTGAGATAGCCCTCGCCGCTGAAATTATCCTTTTTGCTCTCAACCCTGAGAGCCTTCGGGAAATCGGCATTTTCCGCCTCGTAGAAGTCTCCTGTATCCTGCTTTTTTATCTCCGGAACAGCAACGGGATAGTCCGGAAAAGTTTCGACCTCAGTCGGCGGCTGAGTAGGAGCTTCCGTTGTGGTTTCAACCTCGACAACGGACACCGGAGCATTGCCGGATGTACCGGATTCTTTTTTCTTTTTGCTGCATCCGCAGACGGATGATGTCATGATCAGTGCCGCCGCAAATGCCGCATATTTCTTTATATTCATCTGATTTTCCTCAAGTTTTAACAGTGTATGTGCTTCCGGCAGCGGTATCGAAGATGACCACGCCGTTTTCTATCTTTGAACCGACGCTTTCGCCGTCGCAGAGTATGCTCACGACGCAGTTTGCACGCAGACGACATTCTCCGCCGAAATCAGAAGTTATTTCGGCAGAACTCAGCTTTCCGTCCTTCCACTCCATTGATACGCCGAAACCGCCCTTTGCACGGAGTCCGCTTACGCTTCCGCTGCTCCACTCGTCAGGAAGCGCCGGAAGAAGATTTATCTCGCCGCAGCAGCTCTGGAGAAGTGCCTCTGTTATTGCTGAAACACCGCCGAAATTTCCGTCGATCTGGAACGGCGGATGCGTATTCAGCAGGTTTGGATTGGTGTAATTCACAAGAAGCTGCTTGATATTCTCGTAAACCATTCTGCCGTCGTAGAGCCTTGCCCACATATTGGCTATCCATGCGCAGCTCCAGCCCATGTGTCCTCCGCCGTGGATAAGACGTCTTATCAGCGTAGCTCTTGCGGCGTCGGCAAGCTTGGGAGTGCTGTGCGGAGTTATCATATCTGCCGGATGAAGTGCAAAAAGCTGCGAAACGTGTCTGTGTCCCGGCTCTACCTCGTCGTAATCCTCAGCCCATTCCTGAATCTGACCGTATTTTCCGATCTGCGGCTGCGGTATCTTTTCCAGCATTGCCTTAAGCTTCTTCACAAGAGCAGAATCACGTTCAAGAATTCCGGCAGCCTTGATAACATCGTTGAAAAGTACCGTAATTATCTGCGAATCCATTGACGGCCCCATGCAGAGACTTCCCTTGATGCCCTTGTCGGTGAGGTATGTGTTCTCCGGCGAAACAGACGGACACGTTACAAGACGTCCCTTGTCGTCCTCCATGAGATATCCGGTGAAAAATTCCGCCGCTTCTCTGAGGATGTGGTACTTTTCTTCGAGAAACTCCCTGTCAAGAGTATATTCATAGTGCTCGAAAATATGCAGTGCAAGCCATGCTCCGCCCATAGGCCATACCGTAGCCGGCATCCAGAGATCAGCCGGCGCAGTATCGCCCCATATATCGGTATTGTGGTGGCATACGAAGCCCTTTGGTACGCCGTACATTTCCTTTGCCGTTATCCTGCCGTTTTCGCAGACACGCTCGGCAAGGTCAAACAGAGGAAGATGACATTCCGGCAGATTACAGCTTTCAGCGCACCAGTAATTCATCTGTGTATTGACGTTCACGGTATATCTGCTTCCCCAGATAGGGTGCATATCATCGTTCCATATTCCCTGAAGGTTCATCGGCTGAGTTCCGGTACGGCTTGCCGATATCATCAGATATCTGCCGTAGTTGAAGTAAAGCTCTATCAGCTTGTTGTCGTGGATAAGGCGCTGACATTCCCTGCTGTCAAGCTCGTTTCCTCTGAGACGTTCAAGGCGCCCGTTCGTGGTCATATCGCCGACATGAGCGTCGCTGTTGTCGTTGAGTTCAAGGGAAGTACGGTCGAAAAGCTCACGGTAATCGCACACATGGCGGTAGTAAAGTTCATCCCATTCGCACTGCAGAGCCATTTCCGCATCGACCTCGGCGGATTCTGTATAATGCTTGCCGTAGAAGCTTGTTCTCACGGAAAGAATCAGCATTACCTCATCGGCATTTTTTACAGATATTTTTCCGCCGACTGTTCTGACGGTTCCTCCCGAAGCCTTTGCGCCGAGAACTGCAGCAAACGATACACCGGTATTTCCGCCGGTATAAAGGAGCATATTCTCACCGCACGGGCGGTTATCGTCGTAGTTGTCGTCACGTCCCTCAATGGAGCACTCAATGCTCACGGAAGCAGGGGAGTCAGCGGCAATTTTTACAACCATTACATTGTCAGGAGCAGAAACAAAAACCGATCTTTCGACGTTCAGACCGTCTGCACTGAAGCTCACCTCTGCGCAGGCGCTTTCAAGATCAAGACTGCGGCGGTAATCCTTTGGTCTGCCGGACAATTCCATATGCAGTCTGAGATCGCCGAGAGGCAGATAGCGGCGCATTTCGGGAGTTACGCCCTGCAGCTTCTCAAAGGAGATTTTTTCGGCTTCGGGAATATTTCCCTCTTTAAGGAGAGCACGGACTTCTTCAAGACCTTCCGCAGAATCAGGATTTATCCTGTGGCGCAGACTTCCTGACCAGAATGAATCCTCATTAAGACGGATAAGCTCGTCAGCAGCACCGCCGAATATCATTCCGCCTATTCTGCCATTTCCGACGGGAAGAGCGCTGTTGAAATCCTCTGCCGGTGAAGTATATCTGAGAACGGTTTCTCTGTTCATATGAATGCTCCTTTCTTTCCCTTTAATGGGTAATCATATACATTATATCACACTTTCTTAATATATGCAAGTAGGTGACAGCGCCTTCGCTTCCTGCAGATTTTCACCAGAATATAACGGACGAACACATAGTTCAGCCTTTGTAATTCTGGTTCAGGCTGTCTGGTTTTCAACACATCATGATCAATGTGTTGAAAAGTTTGACTCCAAAAATTAAAGGACACAGCTCGCTGTGTCCTTTGTTGCGTTATGCCTTTTCTATAAAGAGTACACCCAGAGTATTAGGTCCGCAGTGGCTTGAAATTACGCAGCCCGCCCTTGTTTCGTGGATCTCGCGGAAAATTCCAAGCTCCTCAAGATATGCCCGAACCTCGCTGACGATTGCCTTGCTGCATCCGGAATGTGTAATGAATACACGGTCAGTTTCCGCATTTTTCAGATTTTTTTCCATATCCTTTACATAATTCATCACAACACGGCTGATATTGCCCATATATTTCTTTGTAGGAGTCATTTTTCCCTCAGATACAACGATTTTCGGGTGAAGCTTCAGAGCTGTTCCGGCAAAAGCCGCCATTCCGCTGCATCTTCCGCCTCGATGAAGGAATTTCAGCGTATCAATAACAAAGCTCGCCCTCACACGGGGAATTATTTCCTCAATGTGAGCCGCTATCTGTGCACCGCTGTGACCTTCTGCCGCCATAATCGCCGCTTCAATAACCTGAAGTCCGATTCCGGTGGAAAGATTGCGTGAATCAATGATGAATATCTTGTCCTGCGCGTCAAGTTCCTCTGCCGCTATCCGCATTACATTAGCAGTTGTGGACATTTCGCCGGAAATCGAAAAACACACTATTTCGTCGCCGGCTTCGATTATCCGGCGGAAAACATCCGCTGCATACTCCATATTCAGCGCCGAGGTTTTCGGAGTTGCGTTGTTTTCGTCAGACCACTTGTATATCTCGTCGGGAGTTATCGAAAAGCCGTCCTCATATTCCTTGTCGCCGAGAACGATATGAAGCGGCATTATCTTTATACCGTACTTTTCTATAAGCTCAGGAGAAAGGTCGCAGGTACTGTCAGAAATAATTTTTACACTCATTATTATATTATCCTCCTTACGTCCGCATGGACTTTCTTTAAATATCATTATTATACCACATCGTTTGTTATTTGTCAAAGGAATTTATTGAAAATCTGGAAAAAATTTGTGTATTTTTCCGTCACCTCTTGACTTTGGCTCAACTTCCGGTTATAATATCAGTATAATATGACTAAAATCAGATTGTCAGAAAACAACAATCTCAGCAGCTTATTACTGCTGTACACAATGCGATATGAATTCTGGAGGTTAAATCTTGATTGCCGGTGTTTCTACAGCCTGTCTTTTTCCCAAGCCTCTTGAGGAAAGCCTTTATGATCTTCTGGTAAACGGCGTTTCCTGCGTGGAAATTTTTATCAATACTCACTCGGAGCTGAAAAAAAGCTTCGCTCACGGTGCGGCGGCTATGCTGAAGCGCTTCGACGCTAAATGTACTGCGGTTCATCCGTTCACCTGCGAAATGGAACAGCTTCTGTTCTTTTCCGACTATGAACGCAGGCTCGATGACGCCCTTGAATACTACAAATACTATTTCAGATTCATGAATATCGTTGGCGCTGAATATTTCGTATTTCACAGCGGAAAATCCGTAAAATCAAGGGAATTTTTCTGCGAAAGATACAGCCGCCTCTACAGGCTCGGTAAGGAATTCGGCGTGACTGTAGCCGTCGAGAACGTTGCCCGCTGTCAGAGCGGTTCTTCACTGTATATCATGGATATCGCAAAAATGCTCGGCAATGAGTTCGCTTTCGTCCTCGATACAAAGCAGGCTATCCGTGCAGGTGAAAGCCCCTCACGTTTCGTTGACGCCGCCAGAACTTCCATAAAACACATCCATATAAGCGATTCCAGTGAATACGGCGACTGTCTCCCGATAGGAAAGGGAAACTTCGATTTCAGACTTTTTCTTAATGTTATCCGTATGCTCAATCCCGACTGCTCCGTGATTCTGGAGCTGTACAGAAATAATTTCAGCGGAATAAGCGAGCTTATTTCAAGCTATAATATTCTTACTAATATGGTAGAAAGGATAATGCGATGAACTGCCCTATATGCGGATTTGACGACTCAAAGGTAACTGATACCCGCCATCTTTCCGACCGTATAAAACGACGCAGAGAATGCATAAAATGCCGTGGAAGATTCACTACCTACGAGGTTGTTGAAATTCCTCTGCTTATGGTGGAAAAACGTGACGGCGGATTTGAAACTTTTGACCGCTCCAAGCTGATAAAGGGAATCTTCAGCGCAATAAAAAAACGTCCTGTCACTATAGATCAGGTCGAGGAAATTGCCGATTTTGTAGAAAATTTCTGCGCAAATGAAATGCTAAATACTATAAAATCAAGCGAAATAGGCGACCTCGTGCTGAATATGCTCCGTGATATTGATCCTATCTCGTATATCAGATTTGCATCTGTCTATAAGGATTTCACCGATATAGACAGCTTTGTTGCGGCTATCAGCGAGCTTGACAATGATGAAAATGAAGCAGAAGCTTCAAATATATAAATATTCAAACGGAGGTACACCCAAATGAAAGACATCCTTGAAAACTTCAACGACCAGAGCGCACAGAGCAGCTTCAATCAGGCTGACGTGCAGAAGAACAAGATCCTTATAGCTGTATGCTATGTATTTTCATTTCTGTTCTTTGTTCCGCTCCTCATCGACAAAAGCTCAAGCTACTGCCGCTTCCACGCAAATCAGCAGCTCACACTGTTTATTTTCGCAGTAATTTTAGGTCTTGCTCTGGCAGTTATCGGTCTTATTCCCGTGCTCGGCGCTATCATCGGCGTTCTCGCAGGACTCTGTATGCTCGCTCTCGTTATTGCTCTCGCTTACGGCGCATACAGCGGCATGGCAGTAAGAATACCCTTTGTCGGAAACATGATAAATATTTTCTGATTTCACGAAACTGATAAGCGGAGGCTTCCGCCGTCTTCACTGTAGATCATGGAAGCCACTGCCGTATCACCGCAAACAAGCAGCTCTGCAAGCATTTTTCTGCTCTCAGGGCTGTAATTTTTTACTTCGTATACATAAAGATGTCCATTTTTGCCGGCATATTCACGCAAAGGAAGCCCCTGCCTGTCCTGAATAAGTGCGTATTCCTCGTATGCCTGAGAAAAATCATCCGGAATGGTTATCTGCTTTCCGGCGATTTCCTCAACCTCCCACCCGTGAGAAGCAAAGTAGTCAATGCGCTCGCTGACGGTCGCCGCCGGAACTTTTTCACTCTTTTTCGTGGAAGTCCCCTTTTCTTCTCCGTTAACGGCAATGTAAGCCGCTCCTATTGCGAGAGCCGCTGAAATCACTATAAATGTACGTCTTTTCATTTATAATTTACCCCCTTGTGTTTGTTTATATTGGGGCAGATGTCCACATCCGCCCGTCATTATTACGGTTTATTTTGTGGGACGTCGAGACGCCGTCCCCTACAATCAATCATTTTTTATATTTGGTATAACATTTCAATCCGTCGGCGAATGCCGACACCATTATTCGGAATTCCGCATTCCGAATTCCGAATTATTAATATGCTTTTGGAGGAAAAAATATGCCGCTTATCCGTCTTGACAAATTCATCTCAGAACGCACTGAGTTCTCACGCAGTCAGATAAAACAGCTCGCCGCAAAAGGGCAGGTTACGCTCAACGGATGCGCCGTGAAAAAGTCCGATACGAAAATTGATCCGGACAGCGACAGTGTATCCGTCGCCGGCAGGGAAATTACTGCTCAGCGTTTCAGGTATATCCTCCTCAACAAGCCGGAGGGTTATGTCTGCTCTACCAACAGCAATGACGGTCCTTCCGTTCTGGAGCTGATTCCGCCGGAGCTTCGCACAAAAGGACTTTTTCCAGCCGGCAGACTTGACAAGGATTCTCTCGGCGCACTTCTCGTCACCGACGACGGCGAACTTGCGCACCGGATGCTCTCTCCGAAGAGCCATATACCCAAAATCTATATTGTGAAACTTGACAGACCGTTTCAAAATAAATATATTGACATATTCAAAAATGGAATAATTTTGGCTGACGGCGAAACGTGTCTCCCCGCAAAGGTCAGAATGGCTGAAAACAGCGATAAACTGGCGTTTGTGGAACTTATTGAGGGAAAATATCATCAAGTTAAAAGAATGTTCGCAGCAGTCGGAAATCATGTGGAAGTTCTGATGAGAATTTCTCTCGGAGGTCTCGTTTTGCCCGAAACACTGGGATTTGGCGACTGTATAGAATTATTGCACAAAGATGTTGAAAACTTGTTTAAACAGCAGGATTTCGAGGTTTTTTGTGACGGTTTCAGCCCTGTTTTTTCGGCTATTTTAACAAACAAGCAATTGTAACTTTGGTGATTTAACATCTTGAAAATTTTCTTAAAGTTTGGTATTATATTATCATAGCTGATAGTGTAATTATAAAACAAAATATTTAACTGTTAGCAAGAAATTTTGAACTGGAGGACTGGATTAAATGGCAGGTTTAACACTTAAAGGCATTTATAAAAAATATCCGGGCGGCGTTGTTGCTGTTACAGATGTTAATTTAGAGATAAGAGATAAGGAATTTATCGTTCTCGTAGGACCGTCAGGCTGCGGTAAGTCAACTACTCTCCGTATGATTGCCGGACTCGAAGAAATTTCTGAGGGTGAGCTTTACATCGGCGACCGCCTTGTAAACGATATCGCTCCTAAGGACAGAGATATTGCAATGGTTTTCCAGAACTACGCTCTCTATCCCCATATGACTGTTTTTGATAACATGGCTTTCGGACTTAAGCTCCGTAAGGTTCCTAAGGATGAAATCGAAAGAAAGGTTAACGAGGCTGCTAAGATCCTCGACCTCTCTCACCTCCTCGACAGAAAGCCTAAGGCTATGTCAGGTGGTCAGCGTCAGAGAGTTGCTCTCGGACGTTGTATCGTTCGTTCACCTAAGGTATTCCTCCTTGACGAGCCTCTCTCTAACCTCGACGCTAAGCTCCGTGCTCAGATGAGAACCGAGATCGCTAAGATCCACAAGAAGCTCGGTACTACATTTATCTATGTAACTCATGACCAGACTGAGGCTATGACAATGGGCGACAGAATCGTTTGTATGAAGGACGGTTTCGTTCAGCAGGTTGATACTCCTCAGAACCTCTACGAAAGACCTATCAACAAGTTCGTTGCTGGCTTCCTCGGCTCACCTCAGATGAACTTCATCGACGCTGTTCTTAAGGAAGAATATGGTCAGTTTATCGTAGAATTCGGCTCAAACGACACAAGAGGCCGTGCAGGCGTTAAGTATCAGATCATCGTTCCTGAGTCTAAGGTTACTCCTGAACTCGGCAACTACGTTGGCAAGGAGATCATCCTCGGTGTTCGTCCTGAGAGCATCCACGATGAGGAAATGTACCTCTCTAACGCTTCTACTGGTGTTATCGACTGTAACGTTGAAATCACTGAAATGATGGGCGCTGAGACTTACCTCTACCTCCTCTGTGAAGGTATCCCGCTTACAGCTAGAGTAAGCCCCAGATCTACAGCAAGATCCGGTGACGATATCAAGGTTGCTATTGATCCTAACAGAATCCACATCTTCGATAAGGAAACAGAAAAGGCTATCGTAAACTAATAAAAATCTTTTCATATTTATCCTTTCTTTTCTGTATATCGGATGATATGCGCAAAAACCGCAGCAATAAAAGCTGCGGTTTTTTGTTTATCTGTCGGTCGTTCTCTCTCTGTCAGCCTCGGAATGTCTTTCACGATCATCACGGTCAATATCATCGTCACGGTCGTCTCTGTCACGGCTTTCGTCGTCGTCACCACCGATTATATCGTCAATGGCATTCGTTGCGCCTTCGATAATGTCGTCGCCGGCATCCTTTACATCGTCGATCTCGTCGTCGATACGCTCTGCTGTCGGATCTTCGTCTCTGTCCATATAGTCTCCGTCGCCTACAATTGCGGAATCATCACGGTCGGAACTATCGGAATTATCCTGCGATCCGCAGCCTGTAAAAGTTGCACAAATCGACAGAAATACGGAACATATTGCTAAAAGCTTTTTCATACAATCATATCCTCTGTTTGAATTTATTGCGGATCGGTTTTCCACAACATATTTTTATTGTTTACACATTTCCCCCGTTTATCCACATAGTTTTCAACTTTTCCAGTATGGAAAAACTTGGATTTAACGTGCAATTCAACACTTTCCACAGAGTTATCAACAGCACTCAACGCTGATCCACATTCGTTTCAACACACTGTTGAAAGTTTCTTCACATCCTGTGGACAAGATTTAGGATTATATTGCTGTAATTTATTGGTTAAAAAATCTTTCTGTGTTAATATAAATTATCCTGTAATTTATGCAAAAAAACGGCAATTTGACAGGTTATTTCCTGCACCTGGATTTTCAACATCTCAAAGAAGAAACGTTGAAAACTTCGGCTTTCCGATAAGACAAATTGCAAAAAAATAAATAGCGACCGCAAGGATCGCCACTGTATTCACTGTGAAAAATTATCGCAAAACAAGGGGCGCACACATAGGTGCGCCCTTACTATTTCGTGCATCGTCACGCAATATAATGGAATTCTTTCCACGAGCGAAAGCATATTATTTCCGCCGCAGAGAGTAGTGCGCCAAGCGCACGGGAACGTGGAACGGGGGCACCGCTGGTGCCTTATTTTATGTCAGCGTGGTGTGCCTGAAGCGACTTAACACCGAAGTGTTTGTTCTCCTTCATAGCCTTGATTCCCTCAGCGCTTGCCTTTGCAGCAGCCATTGTGGTGATATATGTTACTCTGTGCTTGATAGCAGACTTTCTGATATAGCTGTCATCATGTGCACTTGACTTTCCGGCAGGTGTATTGATAATCAGCTGTATTTCGCCGTTTGCAATCTCATCAGCAATGTTCGGACGTCCCTCGTAGATCTTGAAGATTCTCTCACAGGGAATTCCAGCCTCAACAAGAAGCTTATAGCACTTGTGTGTAGCAATGATTCTGAAGCCAAGGTCGTTGAATGCGTTTGCAATATCAAGAAGCTCGGGCTTGTCTCTGTCGCAGATACTCAGAAGAACTGTGCCCTCCTCGGGAAGAACTGTCTGCTGAGTAGCTTCCTGAGCCTTATAATATGCCTCTCCGAATGTAGGAGCAATTCCAAGAACCTCACCTGTAGAACGCATTTCAGGTCCGAGAACAGGGTCAACCTCTGGGAACATATTGAACGGGAATACAGCCTCCTTGACGCCGTAGTGAGTGATCGTCTTGTCACGAAGCTCCGGCACGGGTGAGGGCTTTCCTGTAAGGCTTGATGTAATGATCTCTGTTGCGATCTTTACCATGTTGATGCTGCATACCTTTGATACGAGCGGCACGGTTCTTGATGCACGGGGATTTGCTTCGAGAACATAAACCTTGTCGCCCTCGATAGCGTACTGCATATTCATAAGGCCGCATACATTCATTTCAACAGCAATTTTTCTTGTATATTCCTTAATCTTCGCAACCTGTTCGTCAGAAAGGTTCATTGAAGGAAGGATACAAGCGGAGTCGCCTGAGTGAACGCCGGCAAGCTCGATATGTTCCATAACAGCGGGAACAAAGCAGTTTGTTCCGTCAGAAATTGCGTCTGCCTCGCACTCAGTAGCGTGATTGAGGAAGCGGTCGATGAGGATAGGTCTGTCGGGAGTTACACCAACAGCAGCGCCCATATAAACTCTCATCATTTCGTCATCGTGAACGATTTCCATTCCTCTGCCGCCGAGAACGTAGGAAGGACGAACCATTACGGGATAACCGATTCTGTTTGCGATTTCAAGTGCCTCGTCAACGTTTACAGCCATACCTGACTCAGGCATAGGAATTTCAAGCTTATCCATCATTTCACGGAAATTATCTCTGTCCTCAGCGAGGTCGATAGTTTCCGGAGTTGTTCCGAGGATATTTACGCCATATTTTTTAAGGTCGTTTGCGAGGTTAAGGGGAGTCTGTCCGCCGAACTGAGCGATAACACCGACGGGCTTTTCCTTTTCGTGGATACTGAGAACATCCTCCAGTGTAAGAGGCTCAAAATAGAGCTTATCGGATGTATCGTAGTCTGTAGAAACTGTCTCAGGGTTGCAGTTTACGATAATTGACTCAAAGCCGAGCTCCTTAAGAGCGAGAGCCGCATGAACGCAGCAGTAGTCAAATTCGATACCCTGACCGATTCTGTTAGGACCGCCGCCGAGAATCATGATCTTCGGCTTTTCTGTATTTACAGGGCTCTTGTCCTCATCGAGATGATATGTTGAATAGTAATATGCAGCGTTTTCAGTACCGCTTACATGAACGCCCTCCCAAGCTTCCTTGATGCCGAAGCCGATGCGGGCATTTCTGATTTCCTCCTCAGTAACT
The DNA here is from genome assembly GCA_017461395.1 of Ruminococcus sp. Classification (GTDB taxonomy): domain Bacteria; phylum Bacillota; class Clostridia; order Oscillospirales; family Ruminococcaceae; genus Ruminococcus. The sequence goes on along the minus strand of JAFTYF010000025.1, from coordinate 47,196 downwards.
TCGAGAAGTTCGCTGAGGTAGCGGTCTGAGAAGCCGTCAAGCTTAGCCTGCTTAAGAACATCCTTGCCGGGAACAGAGCCCTTCATTGCGATAAGGCTTTCTTCCTCATCAACAAGCTCCTTCATCTGTTCAAGGAACCAGTTCTTTATCTTTGTAAGCTCGTGGATTTCCTCAATTGAAGCGCCCTTTCTGAGAGCCTCATATATAATAAACTGTCTGTTGCTTGACGGGAAGCGGAGCTTATCAATAAGCTCATCCTTAGTCAGCTTGTCATAGCCGTTTGCAGAGCCAAGACCATATCTGCCGATTTCAAGGCTTCTTATAGCCTTCTGGAAAGCTTCCTTATATGTCTTTCCGATGCTCATTACTTCGCCGACAGCTCTCATCTGAGTTCCGAGCTTATCCTCAGAGCCCTTGAATTTCTCAAATGCCCAGCGAGCGAACTTGATTACAACATAGTCGCCGTCGGGATAATATTTGTCGAGAGTACCATATTTGCCGCAGGGAATATCCTTAAGTGTAAGTCCGCAGGCGAGCATTGCTGATACGAAAGCGATCGGGAAGCCTGTTGCTTTTGAAGCAAGTGCGGAAGAACGTGAGGTTCTGGGGTTGATCTCGATAACAACGATACGTCCTGTTTCGGGATCACGGGCGAACTGGCAGTTACATCCGCCGATAACGTTGATAGATTCAATAATTTTGTAAGACATTTCCTGAAGTTCCTTCTGAACATCCTCAGGAATTGTCAGCATAGGTGCAGAGCAGAAGGAATCGCCTGTATGGATTCCGACAGGGTCGATGTTTTCGATAAAGCAAACAGTGATCTTGTTGTTGTCAGCGTCTCTTACGACTTCAAGCTCAAGTTCTTCCCAGCCGAAGATACATTCTTCAACGAGAACCTGATTTACGAGTGACGCCTGGAGACCTCTTTCGCAGACAACCTTAAGCTCGTCCACATTGTATACCATTCCGCCGCCTGTACCGCCCATTGTATATGCAGGACGAAGAACAACTGGATATTTAAGCTGTTCAGCGATCTTTACAGCCTCGTCAACTGTATAGGCAACCTCAGAACGAGGCATACCGATATTAATCTCATCCATAGCCTTTTTGAACTCGATACGGTCCTCACCGCGCTCGATAGCGTCAACCTTAACGCCGATTACCTGAACGTTGTATTTTTCAAGAACGCCAGCCTTGTCGAGTTCGGAGCAGAGGTTAAGTCCGGACTGACCGCCAAGATTCGGAAGGAGTGCATCAGGGCGCTCTTTTTCGATGATCTGCGTAAGTCTTGCAAGGTTAAGAGGTTCGATGTAAGTGATATCGGCAACATCCGGATCTGTCATGATCGTAGCAGGATTTGAGTTTACGAGAACGATCTCATATCCCAGTTTGCGCAGAGCCTTACAAGCCTGTGTACCGGAATAGTCAAATTCGCACGCCTGACCGATAATGATAGGGCCAGAACCGATGATCATAATTTTGTTAATATCCTGTCTTTTTGGCATATTGATCTCCCAACCCGTACACTGTAAGATGTACGTTATTAAATTTGCCATTTATTCATCATGGCGCAACTTCTTACTCTATATAATAACACATAATGAAAAAAAATGCAAGCAAAAAATCATAATTTCTATTATTAAATATTATATCAGCATAACACCGTTATTTTAGTAAATATGATGACACCAGCGGTGCGCCGTTTTAATTCGGAATGCGGAATTCGGAATTATGGTGTCCCTGACGGGACGGATTAAAATAAATGACCAATTGTAGGGGACGGCGTCTCGACGTCCCGCATGATTCCCGAAGAATCATCACGGGCGTAAATTTTTTTAATCCGTTGGCGAATGCTGACACCACAATTCCGCATTCCGCATTAAAAAAGTCTCCCCCATAAAAATGAGAGAGACTTTTCATCAGTTATACATCATAGCAGGCACGGGATTCTGATTTACAGGCTTTCGTGCGTCTGCAAGCTTCTTCTTGTTTTTGAGTGCCTTGCCGATCTTCTTGAATATAAGACCGATGACAAGCTCTGCAAATCCCACGATAAGCGCAAGGATTCCGAAAGGAAGAAGTATATTTGAAGCAAGATAGAATACAACATTGCTTGTGAGCGAGAATGCGATCATTGAACCGGCTGTAACAGCAGCGCCGCAGAGAAATACCACAAGTCCAGAAATAAACATGATATTTCCGAATAAGCTCATCACATGACGGCCTGTCTTGTCAACTATAATCACTATCCAGATGAGAAGGATCAGAACGAGTGCCGCAACGATTCCTATCATAATGTAGGAAACGATATAGCTGATATTTTTGGGATCAACTCCCATTTTCTTTTCCCATTCATTAACGGAGAGAGCCTCATCCACGCCTTCCTTTTCGAGGTTTTTGCGGATAGTTTTGAGATCATCCTTGCGGAGCTCATAGCCAAACACATCCTCTGCCGCATCATTGTTTTCTGCAAAGAAATCATATGTGATATCCTCGGCAGTAATTGAGGGATCCTTTCCCTTGCCGCTAAGGATATAGTCAGCGTAATTCTCGATATTTTCGCCAGCATATTCAAGGAAATCCGATTCCTTTATGTAGTCCTTAAGGTCGCCTGCGCTTGCATTTCCGTGAGTAACTGTTCCGAAGCCGAGCGAATTATAAAGATTTTCAGAAACATCCTTACCGTCAAGCTCAGCATTGAAAACGGTATTGAGGTTGATATCTTCCACACGATTTCTAAGAATTTTGCCGGATAATCCGAGCTTAAGGCAGGTGAGCATACTTACGGCAAGCAGGAATATAATTGCGAAGAACGCAACTACAGACGCACCGAAAATTCTTCCCTTACCCACCTTTACAGGAGCAGCTTTCTGCTCAGGAACGGGCATCGGCATCGGTACCGGAGGAACCGCACCCATATCAGGATTTCCGTATCCGCCGTAAATCGTCTGCTGAGAGTAATTCTGTACCGGCGGCTCTGGCTGTACCGGAGCGTAATCCTGTACCGGCGGCTCTGGCTGTACCGGAGCGTAATCCTGTACCGGCGGCTCTGGCTGTACCGGAGCGTAATCCTGCACCGGCGGCTCTGGCTGTACCGGAGCGTAATCCTGCACCGGCGGCTCTGGCTGTACCGGAGCGTAATCCTGTACCGGCGGCTCTGGCTGTACCGGAATAAAATCCTGTACCTGTTCCTTTGGAGCTTCTTCTTCGGGGAGAACCGTATTTTCATCTGCAAGGAATGTCATATCTGTGTCAGCAGGCTCTTCATCGGGGAGAATTGTTTTTTCTTCTTCTAAAAAGTCTGTATCTGTTTCTGCAGGAGCATCACTGAGATCATCTGCCGGCATTTCATCTGCTGTTACAGCCGGAGCTTTTTCTTCCGGAAGATCAACATTCTTTTCAGCGCCGTCATCAAAAGATGTTTCCGGCTGATATATATCGTTTACTTTTTCGACTTTAGTTCCGCAGTTTGTGCAGAACTTTGCGTCGTCATTGAGTTCTTTTCCGCAATTGCTGCATACCATAATTTTTACCTCCTGATTTTCTTTGATTACTGATTATATTATATAACATCTGAAGCCTAATGTCAATAACAAATTTTGCTGATATCGGGTAGATAATGTCCGTTCAAAAGCCATTTTCCCTGCTGTTTTTCGACATTATTTTTACGCATCGACACTCATCGACACGATTCTGCGAAACTTCCTAAAATATACCCGTTTCATTTTTTTTAATATTGATTTATAATAATTATATCACAAAAACCATAAATAAAAATTATTATGACAAGGAGGCATTTACAATGATTGATCCATTCAAAAGAACAGCTAAAATCTACGGCGTAAGCAAAAAAGAGGTTATGGATGAAATTTACAAGGCCATAGCTGCTGCTTACGAAAATCCGAACAGCTTTGCAAAAAGCGTTCCGAAAGAGGGAGAAATTCCTACAGTGGATGAAGTTTTCGACTTCATAATTGAAACCTGTATAAATTCCTCTTTATAAAAGCATCTCCTTTATTTTTTATATGTCTATATATTTATTTATTTTTCTTTTATTATTGCTTCACCAATTATACTTTGCCAAAAATACGACGGCAGAAGGAAAATTTATCAATGAAAGGAAAATGCCGGATTTCCGCCGCATTTCAATTCTTTCTGACACAGAGAATTTTTCTTTACGCCGAGTATCTGACGGCAATGCTTACTTTGGATAGCAAAATACTGCACAAAGAACATTAATTTGTTTTGTGCAGTATTTTTTTAAGTGTAAAAAAAGCTCCCCGAAAAACATCGGGGAGTTTATTTTGCTGTATCTTAAAAGACAATTAGTCAGCAGCATTGAGCTTCTTAGCGAGCTGAGACTTCTTTCTTGCAGCTGCATTCTTATGCATAAGACCCTTTGCGCAAGCCTGATCAACCTTCTTGATAGCAACTCTGATAGCTTCTGCCTTATCAGCAGCACCTGTTGAAACAGCGATATCAGCCTTCTTGAGCATTGTCTTGAGATTAGACTTTCTTGCCTTGTTAGCAGCAGCCTTTGTCTTATTTACCTTAACTCTCTTCTTAGCAGATTTAATGTTCGGCATTTCGTTACACCTCCTTGAATTCTGCGGATGTATATCTTTCCGCATTTTACAGATAATAGAGCATACACGGGTTCTATATGCTCCCGATAAGTGCAACGCACACTTATCATACTGAGACATTAAATATTATAGCATTTTTCAACATACTTTTCAATAGGCAAAAATAGAAATTTTCAAAAAATTATTTTCCACATTTATAGCAATATACACAAATATCACATTTCTGGAGGTTTTTTATGATTCGTACCGATCTTGCAGTCGAAAGTTTTCCGGAAAATTCCCTGCCGGAGGGAGTTCACCGCACAACGAGAGGAAGCTCCTTCAGCATAACAGAAATCACTATCGACGACGACAGCTGTCTTTCCACAATCGGCAAGGGAAAGGGCACATATATCACGCTTGAGGGCACTAGTCTCAGCCGCTTTTCCGACGACTATGAACAGATGATAATCGAGCTTTCCGGCGAGATATGCAGACTTGTTCCTGACGGCGAAATTCTTGTTGCCGGTCTTGGAAACAACGATATAACGCCGGATGCTTTAGGACCTCAGGTTATTTCAAAAATTCTTGCCACACGTCATCTCCGTGATGAGCTTGACAGCGAGGAGGAACGCTTTCTCACATCTCTGCGCCCTGTAAGCGCATTCGCCGGCGGAGTTCTTGGTCAGACCGGTATTGAGACCTCCGAAATAGTTCACGCTATCGCTCAGCAGATCCGTCCGGCAGCTATAATCGTCATTGACGCTCTTGCGTGTTCCGATATCAGCCGTCTTGGTACGACAATTCAGATATGCGATTCGGGAATTTCTCCGGGCAGCGGTGTTTCCAACACACGAAAGGAGCTTTCCGAGAAGATTTTCGGGATTCCTGTCATTGCGATAGGCGTGCCGACTGTCGTTGATATGCATACTATTGTGCGCAGTCTCACAGGAAACGACCCCGACAGAGAGCTTCCGAATATGATGGTCACGCCCCGTGATATCGACCGCCTGACTGAACGTGCTTCTCAGCTAATCGCTTTCGGAATCAATCTTGCGCTTCAGCCTTCCCTCACACTTGACGATGTAAGAGGATTGTTCTAGGCACCAGCGGTGCCGCAGCGTGACGCTGCACCCTGTTCACGTTTCCGTGCGTAAACGCACTCACTCTGTACAAAGCGGCAGTCTGCTTTCGCATACGAAAAAAATTTAATGCGGTAATTTATATATAAAGCGTGACGCTGCACCCTGTTCACGTTTCCGTGGCACCAGCGGTGCCCCCGAATCACGTTCCCATGTGCGTTCCGCACATTCCTATGTACGTCGCTGAACTCGCCATTCGCTCGTGGGAACAGATTTTATGCCGGACATTTTTATATTGAACCAGCGGTGCCAAAAAAGACTCAGGTTGTGCCCTGAGTCTTTGTTGTGTTTCTTTTTAATTTTAACGGAAGTAGTTTCTGTAACCGTCACCGTAGAAGCTGAGGTATCCCTGAGTAAAGGAATCCGGCTCGGTGAAGTAAAGCATAACTGCTTCTTTAACGGCTTCTGTAACGTAGCCTGAGTAAGTTCCGAGGTTGACATATGCGCCGCTTCCTGAGAACTGATACGGCTGTGTAAGTACGCCGTAGATTGTGTTGGGGTAGAGGGGACTGTTAACTCTGTTCATAACAACCTCTGCCACATAAGCCTTTTCGTAAGGGCCTATCCAGTAAGATCCTGCCTCGTGAGCAACTACGTTGCAGAGGAGGATGAAATCACTTTCCGAAATCGGGAGTCCTGAGATGCCTGTATCAGGAACTTCAACAAAAACATCTTCTGTTGCCGGCTCTGTGTCCGGTTCTGTAGGTGCTTCTGTCGGAGCATCTGTTGCAGGAACTGTAACTGTAACCGTTACTTCCTCAATAGACGTTGCTTCGGTAGTAACAGGAGCCTGTGTTGCGGCTTCTGTTGTAGGTTCAGCTGTTGTATATGTTGTCTGAACCTCAGTTTTTGTAGTATTTTCCACTGTTGTGGAAGGCGACTGTGTTGCTGTATTAGTTGTTGATTCCTTTGTAATTGTCTCTGTTACAGACTGGAATGTTGAAACAACTGTTGAAGCAACTGTCGTATTATCCGTTGAAGATACAATATAGGAAAGATTTACGGTGTTTGCGCTTTTATTTGATTCAGACACCGAATTTTTTGTTGCTTTTTTCTCCTTTGCTGGCTTTGTTATTGCGGTTTTGTACTCATCGGAAGTTTCAGCAGTGAGTGTCACGTCGTTGTAAGCGGGTTCTACAATTTCAAAATTATCTCTTGTACTTACCTGAGGTGCTGCATTATAAGCAACAGCCCCGCCGCCTATTAAACAAGCAGTGATTACGCCGAAGACACTAGCTGCAAGCTTAGCTTCTCTCATCAGCTCATCCTTTCAATAAATTAAGCAATTGCATTTTACCCTTTTACAGGGTACATAAATGATAACATATCTGGCAGAAAATATCAAGGGTTTTGGTGGTTTTTCCATTTTACGACCAAAAACAGAGTTTCTTTTCTTTCAGATTAGTGCAAAACAACACATATTTTATAACTAATTTGTAACTTCGTTATTAACATAATATTAATTGATTCTAAGTATAAATCAAAATAAGTTACATTTTGGTTACAAATATGTCTGACAATAAACAACTATATGTATAATCTGCGGCGACTTTTTCGGTTTGTTATAGCCTGTTTTTCGCCGGAAAACATTCTCCGGAGCATATTTTCCGCACAGATTTTTTGTGTTTACCGTCTTGTAAATATTATTCAGCTTGTTATCAAAAAATGACAATCCGGTAATAATTCATTTCATCAGGAATATTTTCACATCTGTCAGAATGTACACAATTTGTCACAATTTCATATTATATAGAGCAACTAATTTTTGGGGAGCTGATTTCTTGGAAAAAGACATTTTTCTCGCCTTTATCGTCAGCATTGATACATATCTTGCGGCGGCGGCTTACTGCAACAGCGGAATCCGCATCCCGATTCTGTCGGCGGCGGTGATAAATCTTCTCAGCGGTGCGGTACTTTTTCTTGCACTGAAACTTTCCGGCGTGCTGCACGAATTTATTTCCGCCGATTTTTTTCACACTCTCAGTGTTGGGATACTTACCTTTATAGGCGCTGTGACTATTTTCAAAAGCCTTGTCCGCAGTCTTGGTGAACGTCTTTCCGAAAAGGGCGATATTTCAATGAAAATGGGGAAAAGTCCGATCGTTCTGAAGCTGTATTTCGATGAAACTGCGGCGGATTTCGACAATTCAAAGAGCCTTTCCGCCGTCGAAGCTGCTGCTCTTGCGCTGGCAAGCTCGTTTGATTCTGCGGCTATCGGACTGAGCAGCGGATTTTCCGTAACGTCGCCTCTGAGCACATCCGTCTGCGCTGTTTTCTGCGGATTTATAGCCATTCTTCTCGGCAGCCTCACGGGAAAGAAAATCTCCTCGCTGCACCATGATTTTTCATGGGTAGGAGGAGTTATGCTGATATTGTTTGCGTTGTTTATATAATAATGGGCGCACACCCCTACTATATATAATATGTCACGATTTCCGGCGGATTGAACAGCCTGAGCTTGCCAAGTCCTGCCGAAACAAGGAGCTTCATATTACCGATAGTATAAACTCCTTTTGAAAATTCCGGAAAGAATCTCCTCTCCGGCGAAAGTATCCCATGCCCGAAGATTCTCAATGCACCGCCGTGTACATGACCGCTGAACGTATAGTCAGCACCCCACTGCGCATAGCTCCTCCCATGAAGCGGATTATGCGCCATGAGCCATACTTCACTGCCGGAACATCTTCCAAGATATCGGTTGAGGTCATCCTCAGTAACAATGTCAAGTCCGGAATATCCGTTGTTTTTCTTGTATGTAGTATACGGCTCGCAAAGACCATAGATCCTGATTTTTCTGTCCTCAAGCGTAACATCGGAATAGCTGTTTTTTAGCAATATCACGTCAGTTCTGCGGAGCATAGCGTAATATTTCTTCTTGTTTTCAAAAGCCAAACTCTGTTCGTGATTTCCCTCTATCATGAACACCGGAGCGATTGCGCAGAGTCCTTTCAGAGCAGCCTCCGCCGCTGTGAAATCACTGCAGGTTCTCGTCACAAGATCGCCTGTCACAAGGATGATATCCGGATTTTCACGGCGGACTATTTCGCATAGAATTTCATTTTTCCTGCCGAATTTTTTCCTGTGAAGATCAGATATCTGCACGGCACAAATGCCTTTTCCAAGCCTTTCGTGCCGTGTTTTAAGCATCAGAAGATTTTCTGCCGCCGCATATAAAGCTCCGGCTATCAATACTTTTTGTATAATTTTCTTCATTCTATCTCTTCGTCATCGTCGGGTTCTGCTTCGATTATAACTTCATTCTGCTCCTCAAGAGCTGCCTCAGCCTCAGCTTCACGGATCTGCTCCTCAGTAAGCTGCTCGACCTTTTCAGTTTCAGCGTTATCATCGTGCTCAGCTCTTGTGAACGCAACGACCTTTGCGCCGTCGGTAACTCTCATTACACGAACACCCTTTGCGATTCTTCCCATAATTCTGATATCGCTTGCAAGGATTCTGATAATGATTCCGTCGCTTGAAACGAGGATAATATCGTCCTCCTCGTCAACTATCTTGATTCCGCAGACGTATCCTCGAACATCGTCAACCTTGTAGTTCGTCAGACCATAGCCGCCTCTGTTCTGGATGCGGTAACTGTCAATTTCCGTCCTCTTTCCGTAGCCGTTTTCAGTTATCGTGAGAAGCGAAGCTCCCTCACGAACCTTAGCCATTCCGACAACATAGTCGCCCTCACGCAGTCTTATAGCCTTTACGCCGTGAGCAGAACGTGACATTGAGCGTCCCTTTTCCTCCTCGATGCGGATGACCATACCGTTGTGAGTTGCCACGAAAATCTGCTGTTTTCCGTCGGTCATTCTTACGCCGGCAATCTCGTCGCCCTCGTCAAGTCCGATAGCGATAAGACCATTTTTGCGGACATTCTTGTAAAGCGACAGGTTTGATCTCTTGATCTTGCCGTTTCTTGTAACGATAGTGATAAATTTATCATCGCTGAAATCTGTCGTTTTTATCATTGCGGCTATCTTCTCGCCCTCTGTCAGAGGAATGAGATTTATCAGATTAAAGCCTCTTGAAGCCTTTGAGCCGTCCGGAATTTCATAGCATTTCAGCTTGTACATGATACCCTTATTCGAGATGAAAAGGATATTATCATGCGATCCGCAGATGAACATTTCATCAACGAAATCTTCTTCACGCTGCTTCATGCCGGTGATACCTCTGCCGCCTCTCCTCTGAGTCTTGTACTCAGTAACGGGCATTCTCTTGATATATCCGTTGTTTGTGAGAGTTACAACGCAGTCCTCCTCAGGGATGAGATCCTCAATATCAACCTCACCGCTGACAGCTTCGATGTCAGTTCTTCTCTTGTCGCTGAACTTCTTGCGGATAGCGTCGAGATCATCCATGATTATGCCGTAAACACGGTTGATATCGGCAAGAATATCCTCATAATCAGAGATTTTTGTAAGGATTCCGTAGAGTTCGTCAGTAATTTTCTGTCTTTCAAGACCTGTGAGCTGTCCGAGACGCATCTGAACGATAGCTTCTGCCTGTTCCTGTGAAAGTCCGGTCTGCTTTTCGAGGTGAAGTCCGGTGAAATCGTACTGTGCACGGTCAAGAAGTGCGGACATATCCACATCCTTGAAGCGCTCTATCATGCGTTCTTTTGCCTCTGCTATCGTTGAGCTTGAACGGAGAATCGCAATTACCTCGTCGATGTAGTCAGCGGCAAGCACGAAGCCCTGTAAAAGATGAGCTCTTTCGAGAGCCTTGCGGAGATCAAAGCGTGTTCTGCGCTGAATTACCTCAACCTGAAAATCAAGGTAATGCTGGAGCATACTCTTGAGCGTAAGTACCTTAGGCTCGCCGTTTACGAGAGCAAGCATGATGATTCCTACTGTATCCTGAAGCTGTGTGAGCGCAAAAAGCTTGTTAAGTACTATCTGCGGAACTGCATCCTTTTTCAGCTCGATAACAACTCTCATGCCGTCCTTGTCGGATTCGTCACGGAGATCGTAAAGTCCCTCAATTTTCTTGCTTCTTGCAAGCTGGTTTATGCTCTTGATGAGGCGTTCTTTCCTCAGCATATAGGGGATTTCGTCGATAATAATGCAGTTTCTGCCCTTTATTTCCTCAAAATGTGTACGGCTGCGGAGAGTTATCTTTCCCTTTCCTGTAGCATAAGCGGCACGAATTCCAGCCTTGCCCATGATAATTCCGCCGGTAGGGAAGTCAGGTCCCTGAATGTGCTCCATAAGCTGTTCAAGGGAGCAGTCGGGATCCTCGATAAGCAGGCGGAGTGCGTCGATTACCTCTCCGAGATTGTGGGGAGGAATATTTGTAGCCATACCTACGGCGATACCGACAGAGCCGTTAACGAGAAGATTCGGGAATCTTGACGGCAGAACAACAGGTTCTTTAAGACGGTCGTCATAGTTTGATGTGAAATCAACGGTATCCTTATTGATATCGGTGAGCATATCGAGGGTAAGTTTTTTCATCTTAGCCTCGGTATATCGGTAAGCCGCAGGGCCGTCGCCGTCGATAGAGCCGAAGTTTCCGTGACCGTCAACAAGGGGATATCTCAGTGAAAAGTCCTGTGCAAGACGTACAAGTGCGTCGTATACGGAAGCGTCGCCGTGAGGATGATATCGTCCAAGAACGGCACCTACGGTATCAGCGCATTTTCTGTAGGGCTTTTCGGGTGTAAGTCCATTTTCGTGAAGCGTATACAGAATTCTTCTGTGAACAGGCTTCAATCCGTCTCTTACATCCGGAAGAGCTCGTGATACGATTACCGACATTGCGTAATGAAGCATGGAATTTTCCATTTCATCAACAAGCTCGGTATTTATTACTTTAGAATTATCCTGATAAAGCAATGTCTTTTCCTCCGTTTACTCAGTGCATTCCGCACTGGTTTTTCTGATTATTTCAAGCTCGTCCTCAGAAAATCCTGCTTTTGGCAGAATATAGAATACTTCTTTTCCCTGTATGAGCAAAAAGTATTCATCATATTCAAGAAGACTGTAGTTTTCTTTTGTATTCAATCTTGATTTTTCCGGCATAAGCTCCTCAGCCTCCGGAGGGATATCGTCCGTAATTTCGTCATCTTCATCAGCGTTTTCAGCGGAAGCTTCCTCCGCATTTCCGCCGGAATCCTCAGCCTCGTCCTCGTCCTCATCGCCATAGCTTCCGTCATCAACGGTGGATATATCTATAAATCCGTCGCCGACGCCTATCTTATACACGACCTTTCCCATATCACGGACAGTCTCGACAAGACGTCTTCTGACAAATCTTGGATTGTGCCACTCACGGAAAGCAAGAGCAAGGCATACCACGATAAGAAGATAAACAAGGGTATTGCTGGGATTTTTCACCGCCGCATAGATGAAATCAGCGGCAAGGATGAGGAATATTCCCATGAAAATGTAGCTTTTCAGATAAACGAATTTCTTCTGATAGCTTCTGTATGCCTTTTCAAATATCTCCGGCGAAACGGTATATTCCTTTTCAAGTCTGTAATTTTCTTCCATTTCTGTTCCTTTTATATATCGAGATTCTGTGCGAATTTAGCGTTCTTTTCGATGAAATTTCTTCTCAGCTCTACGTTATCGCCCATGAGGATAGAGAAAGTTTCGTCAGCTTTAAGTGCGTCCTCCATGCCGATTTTAACGATAGTACGGCTTTCAGGATTCATTGTTGTTTCCCAGAGCTGTTCGGGATCCATCTCACCAAGACCTTTATACCGCTGAACTTCAACCTTGTATTTTCCTTCTTCTGAAAGCTCTGCGATGTATTTATCTCTTTCCTCGTCGGAGAATGCATAGCGTATCTTCTTGTTCCTCTCAACTCTGAAAAGCGGAGGCTGCGCTATATAGACATTTCCGTTTGCGATAAGAGGACGCATATATCTGAAGAAAAATGTCAGGAGAAGCGTTCTGATATGCATACCGTCAACGTCGGCATCCGCCATGATGATTACCTTGCCGTAGCGCAGCTTTTCTATATCAAAGTCCTCGCCTATGCCGGTTCCGAGAGCCGTTACAACAGGTGAGAGCTTGTCATTTCCGTATATCTTGTCGATTCGTGCCTTTTCTACGTTGAGCATCTTTCCCCAGAGAGAAAGGATAGCCTGATATGCACGGTTTCTTCCCTGCTTTGCAGAACCGCCGGCTGAATCTCCCTCTACGATGTAAATTTCAGTATATCTCGGATCACGCTCGGAGCAGTCCGCAAGCTTTTCGGGCATGGACAAATTTCCGAAAGCGTTCTTTTTTCTTTCGGCTTCTCTTGCTCTTTTAGCGGCTTCACGGGCTTTGAGCGCAGAAATGCTCTTTTCAAATATCATCTTTGCCGTTTCAGGATTTTCCTCAAGGAAGTTCATGAGCTTTTCCTGAATAAGCTTATCCACAAACGGCTTTACTTCGGGATTTCCAAGACGTCCCTTTGTCTGTCCCTCAAATTCGCACTCGGTCAGTTTAACGGAAATTACAGCCGTAAGTCCCTCACGGACATCATCTCCGGAAAGTTTTTCCTTATCCTTAAGAAGTCCCATTTTCTTGCCGTAGTCGTTAACAACTCTGGTAATGGCAGTTTTGAAACCTGTTTCGTGAGTTCCGCCGTCTTTTGTGTGGATATTATTTGCGAATGAAAGAATAGTTTCGTTATAAGTATCGTTGTACTGGAGCGCAACCTCAGCAAAAGCGTCGCCCTGTTTTCCCGAAACATAGATTATTTCATCAGTGAGAGGCTTTCCTCTGTTTTCGTTGAGGAACTCTACAAACTGACGGATTCCTCCCTCATAATGCAGAACCTCGCCCTGAATATTATCAGCGTCACGCTTATCCGTGAAAACTATCTTCACGCCTGCATTGAGAAATGCCTGTTCACGGAGTCTTTTGAGAAGTGTGCTGTAGTCGTACACGGTATCCTCGAAAATCTCGCCGTCCGCCTTGAACATTACGCTTGTTCCTGTTTCGGTTGTATCGCCTATAGCTTTGAGCTGTTCGGAGTAATTTCCTCTCTCAAAACGCTGGAACCATATATGCTCGCCGTCCTTTACGGTAAGCTCCAGCCACTCGGAAAGCGCATTTACTACGGAAGCGCCTACGCCGTGCAGACCGCCGGATACCTTATATCCGCCGCCGCCGAACTTTCCGCCTGCATGGAGGATAGTATAAACAACGGTTGCTGCGGAAATTCCCTCTTTCTGGTGGATTCCTACAGGGATTCCTCGTCCGTTATCTGATACACGGATGATATCTCCTGCCAGAATTTCTACATTTATCTCCGTACAGTAGCCCGCAAGAGCCTCGTCTATAGAGTTATCCACTATCTCGTAGACAAGGTGGTGCAGACCTCCTGTGCCGGTTGAGCCGATATACATACCAGGTCTTTTGCGGACAGCTTCCAGTCCCTCCAGAACTTGTATATCGTTCTCATCGTAATTGCTGTTATTCTGCTGACTCATTTACTTACCTCCATATGGCACCAGCGGTGCCCCCGATTTACGTTGCAGCGTGACGCTGCACCCAGTTCACGTTCCCGTGTGCTGCCGCACACTCCTCTATACGGAAAGGCAGTTGCCAATCGCATACAGTAGTTTTACATTTATTAACTATTATCTTTACAATGTCCGTCATAGTCAGTAAAAGCTCGCTCGCTTGACTATTACGGCAAATTTACTTCATTTACCAGCGGTGCCGGATGATATATTTTTCAACCCGCCGGCGACAGCCGACACAATAATTCCGGATTCCGAATTATAACAATCCGCCGCCAATTTCCATCCTCTTTCTAAGGGTTGCCGCCGAAAGAGGCGATATATAGACCTTTTCAATGCCTTTTCCCATAGTTATTATGAAGCTTTTCGGCATTTCATAGCTTGTATACACGCATTTTTTTTCCTTTACCGCACGGTCAAGGAGAAGCTTGGTGCACTTTTCAACAGTAGTATTCTCAATGTCGAAAATTCCCACCACATCACGCATATCTACGGAATAATTATTCCCAATGTGAAGATACATCTGTAATCTTTCCTCCGTCTATTCTCAGGAGTTTTCCCTTTATTTCGGGAAGAATCGCACTTTCATTAGGTGTTGTCAGAAATATCTGCATATCCTTTATTATATCGAAAACGAAGCGCTGACGGCTTTCGTCAAGCTCTCCCATAACGTCGTCGAGAAACACGACCGGAGAATCCTTCGATTTTTTCTTGTATATTTCCGCCTGAGCGAGCTTCATTACGAGGGCGGCGCTCTTTATTTGTCCCTGTGAGCCGTATTCCCTTGCGCTCAGACCGTTAATTTTCACTATAATCTCATCACGGTTCACGCCGGTATGAGTTGTTCCTGTGCGGATGTCGTATTCAGCGGATTCACGCAGTTTTCTGTAATACTGCTCATAGGCGTCCTTATCGCAGGGTTTTTCAAAATCCTCAGGCCGGAACACCGCCGATTTATATTCAAGCTCCATTTCCTCGCTTCCGCCGGAGATAGTCCTGTAGAGCCTGCCGCATATCTCGTTGATTTTGGTGATATACTCGTTTCTCATGTAGGAAATGAGAGTTCCCTCATGAGCCGCCTGTCTGTCCCATATTTCAAGGACATCTGCGCCGGAATTTCCCTGCATTATTTCTTTCAGCAGAGCGTTGCGCTGATTCATAACGGCATTGTGCTTGTTTATGTGCACCACGAAAACGGGATTGAGCTGTGAAGCCGCCATATCTATGAAATTCCTGCGTTTTTCGGGAGAGCCCTTGATTATCTCGACATCGTCCGGAATAAAAGCGATACACTTGAAAACATCGAAAAGCGAGCGTGTCCCCTTCTGCTTCACGCCGTTGAGGGTTATCTGCTTGGGAACAGAAGCATTTCTCGCCATTCTGATGCTGATTTTCTGTTCTCTTGCGCCGTCATAGATTTTTATTTCAGAGGACATTCTGCTGCCGCCGATAGTAATGTAGTCTTTTTCTTTAGAGCCGCGAAAGCTCCGGCAGCCGGAAAGTATCCACATAGCTTCAAGGAGATTTGTTTTTCCCTGAGCGTTTCGTCCTGTGATTATGTTGTACTTATGATGGGGAGCAAAAGAAATTCCGGAAAGATTTTTGAATCCGTCGATTTCCGCATAGGTGATTATCACTCTACGGTTACCTCCTGACCGTCAAGAGAGACGGTATCGCCGGAACGTATCTTTTTACCTCTCATAGTGCATACCTCGCCGTTAACGAGTACGCAGCCGTCCTGAATAAGGGCTTTTGCTTCTCCGCCGGAGCCTGCAAGTGACGCAAATTTAAGCAGAGCGTCGAGCTTTATAAATTCTGTATTTATCTTAATTGTATTCATACTTTTACCTCAGAAATTCGGAATAAATCAGTTTTTGAGCTGAATAGGCATTACAAGGTAGATATAGCTTTCGCCGTCAAAGGGAAGAATTTCGATAACCTTCATAGCGCCGTTGAAGCGTATTCTCAGCTTATCGCCCTCTGCTGCTCTGAGAGCCTCAAGGATAAGCTTGTTATTGAAGCCGATTGTCACTGTTTCCCCGGAAATATCAGCCGGAATAGAGTCGTTTATCTTTCCGATGCCTGTACGGCAGCTGATTCTGACAGTGCCGTTTCCTACCTCGCAGCGGATAGGGGACTTGTTCTTTTCGTCAAGGAGAAGCGAGCATCTTTCAAGACAGGTGGAAAATTCTCTCTTGCTGATAATAACTTCTGTCTTATAGCCTGTGGGGATACTCAGCTTGTAATTATGGAAAGCTCCCTCAAGCAGACGTGAAATTACGATAACGTTGTCAATTTGAAAGATGATATGGCGGTCATTGATGCAGATAACGCAGTCATTTTCGCTGTCATCCTTTATAAGAGTAGAAACTTCAGTGAGCGCCTTTTTCGGAACAACGAAATTATACTTATCAGAGCAGCCTGCTTTTTCACAGCGGATAGCAAGACGGAAGCCGTCAATTGCGACCATGTTGAAATTTCCGTCCTCGATATCGAAAAGCTCGCCTGTCATAACGGGCTTGCTCTCGTTTGTGGAGGTTGCATAGCTGGTCTGATTTATCATGGAGCGCAGTACAGTCTGCTTTATAGAGAAGCTTCTGTTTGAATCAACAACGGGAAGCTCAGGGAAATCATCGGCAGACATAGCCGAAATACTACATTCTGTCGAACCGCAGGAGATATTGATAATGAGGTTCTCGTCGATATCGAAGCTGATAACATCGCCGGACATACGTCTTGTAAATTCGCTGAAAAGTCTTGTTCCGACAACAAAATCTCCCTCGCCCTCTGTCTGAGCGCTGATAAAGGTACGAATACCCATTTCAAGATTATATGCGGTAAGAATAACCTTTCCGGATTCAATTCTAACTTTTATTCCTTCGAGAGCGGGAATAGTTGATTTCTGAGAAACAGCTCTGGAAACGTTACCGATAGCCTCGCTCAGTTCTGATTTATTGCAGGTAAATTTCATTTGAAACCTCCGGTATATATAATATGTCAGGATGTGTCCGTGAACGACGGACATCAGAAGCCTGATTTTATCCTGTCTGTATTATTTAAGATAAGTCAAGCTAAGATTAAGAAATAAGAAAATAAAAAATAAGATAAGATAAGAATAATATATTTGTTGTTGTTGTTGGGGCTGTGGAAAAGTTTGGATAAGCAGTTTTCCTCTGTGTTAAGCCATAAATCCCTCCACAAACGGATGTTGTAAAATTTGGGATAAATGTGGAAGCTTTTTTGATTCCGTTTTTTTGTGTTGAATAAGTTGAATCTTGTGGAGTTGAAGTTGATGAATTGTTGACAAATCTGTGGAATCGTTATTTTTTCACTTTCAACTTTCAAAAGTCTGTGGATTGTTGAAAATCTGAAACTGTTGAATAATGTATTTTTTCATCAGGACTTGTCCGGAGCTTTCAGCGATATATACATGAAAGTTTATCTGGAAAGTATTCCACTGAGTTTTTAACATAGTGTTGAAAACACGGTTGAATAACTATACTTTTCCACTTTTAAACCTAACAGTTCCAACATTTTCCACGCAGGAAAAATCATCAGATCTTGCTTCTGTCCTTGATATTCTTGATGATATCCTCTACGAGTGTACGCAGTGTGGAATCCTTAGCCATAGCGTCAGTAACGCTTGTCACGGAATAAACGATAGTTGAGTGATCTCTGCCGCCGAATTCAGTACCGATTGAGGCAAGAGGCATCTGAGTTACCTCTCTGACCACATAAATAGCTACTTTTCGTGCAATCGAGATCTGTGCGGAGCGCTTGTTGGAGCGGATATCCTCAGGAGAAACGCCGTAAACCGTAGAAACTTCAGAAATTATCTTCTCAACGGTGATCGGAAGCGGCTGTTCATCGGTAAGAACATCACGGATAACGCTCTGAGCCATAGAAATTGTGATAGGGCTTCCGGCAAAATGATTGAGTGCCTTAAGACGAACAACAGCTCCTTCAAGCTGACGGATGTTGGATTTAAGGCGGTTTGCCATGAATTCAGCGACTTCACCGGGCATTTTAAGCTCTAAAAGTTCTGATTTTCTGTTGATGATAGCAAGTCTTGTCTCATAGTCCGGAGCCGAAATATCTGCGATAAGTCCGCCCTCGAATCTTGTTCTGAGACGTTCTTCAAGAGTGATGAGCTCCTTCGGAGGCTTATCGGATGTGATAACGATCTGCTTTCCCTCCTGATGAAGCTTGTAGAAGGTGTGGAAGAATTCTTCCTGCATACGTTCCTTTTCAGCGAAGAACTGAACGTCGTCGATCAGCAGTATATCGGCATTTCTGTACTTATCGTGGAAATCAGACATTGTGCTCTGATTGATAGCATTGATAAGATCTCCGCCGAAGGTTTCGCTTGTAACGTAGACTATATTGAAAGTAGGATGATTTTTTCTGACTTCGTTTGCGATAGCGGTGATAAGGTGAGTTTTACCCATTCCGGAAGGACCGTAGATGAAAAGCGGGTTATAGTCCGGAACTGCCTTTTCTCCGCAGTTTTTAGCAACTGACTTACTGCACGCAAGAGCAAATTCGTTTGATCTGCCCTCGATAAATGTATCAAAGGTGTAGTCATAATTTGCAAATTTGTAGGATTTTTCAAGTTCAGCGTGCTTCTGGTCGATTTCAGCGTCAGTGGGAACCTTTACTTTTTCGTGTTCCTCGGATTCAACGTTGATGATTATGTTTGTATTGAAGCCAAGAACGTTGTAGAATGCCTCTTTAAGGATATCGCCGTATTTTGTCATGATGATATTTTTCTGAAAGGGCGTTTGTATTCTGAAAACGGCGTCTGTACCGTTGAAATTTTCGGGCTTCAGCGGATTTATCCATGTTGTGATGCCGATTTCCGGAATTTTCTGGTTTTCAAGGCAGTATTTTTTAACATTTTCAAAAACTTCCTCAAATGAATTCATATTGAACCTCCGTGATTTTATGTAAATTTTATGTTTTAAACCTCAGAAGATGATACTCTCCTATATTAATATACTAATATTATATCATATCACTGTTGAAAATGCAAGCAATTTTGTATGTCAAAGGTTTAGAAAAAAAGGCTCGTTTCCACACCTGAATTGACAAATTGTTGAAAACTTTGTGGAATTAACATCCGCAAGGTTAAAAAACTGACTTTATGGCTGTTTAAAACAGTAAATTATGTGTTGAAAGTTAATTCTGATAATGTATTTGAACACAGTTTTCAAAACTTTCAACAGGCACCAGCGGTGCCCCCGTTCCACGTTCCCGTGCGCTTTGCGCACTACTCTCTGCGGCGGAAAAAATCTGCTTTCGCTCGCGGCAAAAATTCCGGCGGCGGGTGATTTTATATTGCGTGACGCTGCACCCAACACGCTTCTGTATGATGTTGAAAAGGGCGAACACATGGGTTCGCCCCTACATAATATCAACGGTAATCTTAAATGACCGATTGTAGGGGACGGCGTCCTCGACGTCCCGCATAATTTCCGATGAAACATCATGGGCGGAAATATTTTTAATACGTCGGCGAATGCTGACACCATAATTCCGAATTCCGAATTCCGCATTCCGAATTAAAAACAAAGTTCGTCCCTACGGATTGCCACAAAAATATAAAATTTCCATTGTTATTTATGGTTTCAATTGGTTATTAATCTGAAAAAATATTTTTTTTCTGAAAAATTTAAAAAACCGCTTGACATATCGCTTTTTTTAATATATAATGTTTTAGTGTAATGCGGACAAATGCCGCATAGCTTCAATAAACTGAATACGATCCTTTGCGGAACGTATTCTTAATATACAATGCGCAGAGAGGAGGACCTGAATATGAAAAGAACATATCAGCCTAAGAAGCTCCACAGAAAGAAGGAGCACGGCTTCATGAAGAGAATGGCTACAAAGAACGGCAGAAAGGTTTTAGCTCGTAGAAGATCTAAGGGCAGAGCAAGATTAACTCACTGACGACGCTGACCACAAAATCTTAATTTTGTGGTCTTTTTTGTTACGTTGCAGGTATGAACGCTCTTTATGGGGGAGTATATGCTTTATACTGAAATTTTGAATAACAACAGGGATTTTCTCGCTCTCTACAAAAAAGGAAGATACTTCGCTTCAAAATATTCCGTTATATATGTCAGAACTAACGGCAGACCTTACAACAGGCTCGGTATAACCGCCGGCAAAAAAGTCGGCAATGCTGTTCACAGAAACAGGGCGAAAAGGATTATCCGCCTCGCCTACAGAGAATCTGAGGTCAGTCTTCCAGTCGGAATTGACATCGTTATTGTGGCACGAAGCCTTATCTGCACCGTAAAATCTCAGGAATTCTGCGATTATATGAAAAATACCGGAGTATCTGAGATAAACAGCATATTCCGCAGGCTTACCGCCGGAAAAGGCTGAGTATGAAATACATAGCTCTTGCATTTATAAAGTTCTACAGAAAATGTATTTCTCCGCTTTTTCCTGCAAAATGCAAATATTATCCGACGTGCAGCAGCTATGCTCTCACTGCCTTTAAGAAATTCGGCTTTTTCAGGGGATTTCTTCTCTCAGGCTGGAGGATATTAAGGTGCAATCCGTGGTCACTCGGCGGAATTGATCACGTTCCGGACAAGTTTACCCTCAGAACGAAAAAAATGTACTTCGAGGGAATGAATCTTCCGGAATATGTCAGCGGAACACAGGAAACCGACAACAATAATGATTAAGAGGGATGAGATTTGAACGCACTTTATGATATCATAGGTGTCCCATTCGGATACCTAATGCGGCTTATTTATATGCTCTGCAATAACTATGCCGTCGCAATTATTCTCTTTACGGTCGTGACGAAGATACTTCTGTTCCCCGTAAACTACAAAACACAGAAAAATGCAGCACGAATGCAGCTGCTTAACCCTAAAATGAAAAAGCTCAGAAAGAGCGTTGCAAATAATCCGCAGCGGCTTCAGGAAGAACAGCAGAAGCTCTACATTCAGGAGGGCATAAACCCTATGGGAAGCTGTCTGCCGGCATTCATCCAGATGTTCCTGCTTTTCGGCGTACTCGACGTTATCTATAAGCCGATTACTCATATCCTTGATTTTGCAAAGGATATAAGAATCGACGCCTGCAAGATCGCCGGCGCAAAAATCAAGGATCTCAGATGCGAGCTTGAAATAATGACGCATATTCAGAAGCACCCCGATGACTATATAAGTCTTGGAGACTTCGGCAGCAAGGTTTCAGAATTTACCGAAAAATACACGATTTTCGGTGCAAACCTCGGTAAGACACCCTCTCTGCACCCCGACGTATGGAACAAGGAAGCTATAATTCTTGCACTTATTCCTGTTCTTGCAGGTGTGGCACAGATCCTTTCTTCATTCTACAGCCAGAGACATCAGAAAAAGGTTAACCCTGATATGCAGGGCGGCGGATGCATGACATTCATGATGTATTTCTTCCCGCTTCTTACAGTATGGTTTGCATTTTCAGTTCCTGCCGGTATCGGCTTCTACTGGATCTGGTCAGCACTTTTCTCATTCCTTATCACATTCGGTCTGAATCAGTATTTTACTCCTGAACGTACAGAAAGAATCAACGAAAAGGAAAAGGAAAAAGCAAGAATATACGCAGAAAAGCATCCTGAGAAAAAGACCTTCATGCAGAGAATGATGGAACAGCAGGAGCTTCTCAATCAGCAGCAGAATGGTGCTAAAAAGAATAACGGCGACAAGATATCACGCTCTGAGATGAATAAGTATAACAGAGACAGGATAAATGAAGCCCGCAAGCGTATGGCTGAAAAATACGGCGATATTTACGATGAAAACGATAATGACTAATTTTAAGGAGTTGCTATTATGACTGAAGTATTTAAGGCGCCTACAGTCGATGAGGCTAAGGCAAAAGCAGCAAAGAAGTTCGGCAAGGATATAAAGAATATTAAATTTGAAGTTTTAGAAGAAGGTTCAAAGGGCTTTTTCGGTATTGGTAAAAAAGAAGCTGTTGTAAAAGCAGTTTATGAAGCTCCGGCTGCTGCTCCTGCTGCACCGGCTGCTCCAAAGCCTGCCGCAGCTCCGGTAAAAAAGGCTGAACCTGCAGCTGAAAAGAAGAAAGTTCCTGCTGTAAAGCCTGAACCCGAAGTTAAAAAGGAAGTTCTGGCTGTAAAGCCTGAACCCGAAGTTAATAAGGAAGTTCCGGCTGCTCCTGTTGAGGTAATCAAGGAAGAAGCTCCGGCTGCTGCAGAGGAAAAGGCTTCTGAAGCTCCCGAAAAGAAGGAGGCTTCTGCTGAGGAAGAGGATTTCTTCTCACTCGACAGCTTTTCACTCATTGAGGATGAAGCTCTTGTAAATCCTAAGGTAAAGCTTGCAAAGGACTACATCACAAGCGTTCTCGGCGCAATGGATATTGAGGTAAGCTTCAAGGTTTACCAGAACGAAACAGGCGCTGTTATCGAAATCGAAAGCAGCAATAATGGTACAGTTATCGGCAGACGCGGCGAAACTCTCGACGCTATTCAGTATCTCTGCTCTATCATCGCTAACAAGGGCGATAAGGATTACTACAGAATCACAATCGACTGTCTCGGCTACCGCAGCAAGAGAAGAGAAACTCTTGAACAGCTTGCCGCTAAGGTTGCAAAGTCCGTTCTCAGAACAGGCCGTTCACAGCCGCTTGAGCCGATGAATCCCTATGAAAGACGTGTTATCCATTCTTCAATTTCAAAGATTGAAGGAGTTTCTTCAAAGTCCGTAGGCGAGGAGCCTTACAGAAGAATTATTGTTTCCTCAAACAATCCTAAGAACAACAGAAGACGTGATAATCGTCGTGACGGCGGAAGAAATGACCGCAGAAACGACAGAAGAAACAAGGACAGAGAAGTGACAATGGAGCGCAAATCTGTTAACCTTGAAACAAGCTTCGAAAAGGATTACAAGAGACCAAAGCCTGAGGACAGCATAGAGGGCGGTCTTTACGGAAAAATTGAGTTTTAATTCATATTGAACATACGGCAGCACTGCACAAATTTTGTGCTCTGCTGCCTTTTTAGGAAGTGATTATTTTGTCAACTATCGCTGCAATTTCTACTCCTGATTCTACGGGAGGAATTGCTGTTATAAGGATATCCGGCGAGGATGCGGTCAGCGTTGCGGAAAAAATCTTTACCCCATACGGCGGAAAAAAGGTCTCCGACATGGATGGATATACCTGCGCATACGGCATCGCTCACGACGGCGGAGAGAGAATTGATGACTGTATTCTGACGATTTTCCGTGCACCGCACAGCTATACCGGAGAAAATACAGCTGAGCTTTCATGTCACGGCGGAATTTATGTTACACGCAGAATTCTCAGAACGATTTTCAAAAATGGTGCCGAACCAGCACAGCCCGGCGAGTTCACGAAAAGAGCTTATCTCAACGGAAAGCTTGACCTGACGCAGGCTGAGGCGGTCATGGAAATTATTTCCGCAAAGGGCGAAAGAGAGCTTAAAATGGCGGAAAATCTTCGTGAGGGAGCGGCATTCAAACGCGCAAAGGCTTGCTCTGATATACTGGTTCGTATTCTCGGTGATCTTGCTGCATGGGCGGATTATCCGGAGGAGGATATCCCTGCTGTAGAGCCGGAAAATCTGATAAAAGATCTGACCGATGTGAGGGGAAAATTGTCCTCTCTGGTCGAGAATTACGACTGCGGAAGGATTCTCCGTGAGGGAATATCTACGGCTATCGTTGGCAGACCAAACGTCGGAAAATCAACGCTTTTCAATTGTCTAAGCGGATGCGAGAGAAGTATCGTGACGAATATTGCCGGCACTACCCGTGACGTTATCGAGGAGACCGTAAGCCTCGGGGATATCGTGCTGAGGCTTTCTGATACGGCTGGAATACACCAGACGGACGATGTGATAGAGGGAATCGGAATCGGAATCGCTGAAAAAACGGCGCAGTCCGCCGAGCTTGTAATTGCAGTTTTTGACGGAAGCTGTCCGCTCAGTGAGGACGATTATTCGCTTATTGATAAAATTCGTGGAATGAACTGCGTTGCTGTAATTAATAAAAGTGATGAAGAATCTGTAATAGAGGATGAGATTCTTAGCAAAGAATTTATACATTTAGTATATCTTTCTGCTAAGGAAAATACAGGAATTGAAAAGCTTCGTGAGGAAATAGAGAACATATTTTCGATAAACGAGAGTACTGTAAATTCAGTATGCGCTGCAAATGAGCGTCAGAAAAGATGTATAGATTCTGCTCTGATGTTCGTGGATAATTCTATTGAGGCGATAAATTCAGGGGAATTACTCGATGCGGTGAATGTTCTTATTGACGAAGCAGAACAACATCTCCTTGAACTGACCGGAGAGAGAATCACAAATGCGGTTGTCGATAATGTATTCTCACGCTTCTGCGTCGGAAAATAATGTTTCACGTGAAACAATGAAATGAGGGATAGGTTTGAATTATAAAATGGGAGATTTTGATGTTGCTGTTGTTGGTGCTGGTCATGCCGGAGTTGAGGCGGCTCTTGCTTCTGCACGACTCGGATGCAAAACGGTAATGTTTACGATTTCACTCGATCAGATTGCTAATATGCCCTGTAATCCGTCGATTGGCGGCACTGCGAAGGGGCATCTTGTCCGTGAGATCGACGCTCTTGGCGGCGAAATGGGTAAGGCAGCGGATAAATGTTTCATCCAAAGTCGTATGCTGAATCGTGGAAAAGGACCTGCTGTCCATAGTCTAAGAGTGCAGGCGGACAGAATGAAATACCATGAATACATGAAAAATGTCTGCGAAAAACAGAAAAATCTCTTTGTGAAACAGGCTGAGGTTTCGGAAATTATCGTAGAAAGTGGAAGAATTTCTGGTGTGAGGACATCCCTCGGAGCTGAATATGGAGTAAAGGCGGTTATTATTGCTACAGGAACTTACCTCAAAGGCAAGATTCATATTGGTGAGGCTTCCTTTGAAAGCGGTCCTGATTCGTCACTTCCAAGCACTTATTTATCCGAAAGTCTCATCAAAAATGGAGTTGAACTTCGTCGTTTTAAGACAGGAACTCCTTGTCGTGTCAACAAGAGAAGTATCAATTTTGATATTATGGAAAGGCAAGATGGCGATGAAAATATAGTTCCTTTTTCTTTTGAAACCTCGACAGAGGGACTTGAAAATATTGTGAGCTGTTATGTAACTTATACAAATAGTAATACCCACGAAATTATACTTTCAAACCTTGACAGATCACCTTTATATGCAGGAAGGATAGAGGGAGTTGGGCCGAGATACTGTCCTTCTATCGAGGACAAAATAGTCAGATTTTCAGATAAGCCAAGACATCAGCTGTTCGTTGAACCGATGGGGCTTTCAACGGAAGAATACTATTTACAGGGAATGTCATCTTCGCTGCCGGAGGATGTGCAGCTCGCGTTTCTGCGAACAATTGAGGGGTTGGAGGACGTTGAGATTATGCGGCCGGCTTATGCAATAGAGTATGACTGCTGTGATCCGGTTCAGCTTTCGCAGACGTTGGAATTTAAGAAAATCTCCGGACTTTATGGTGCCGGACAATTCAACGGAAGCTCAGGTTACGAGGAAGCTGCTGCTCAGGGACTTGTCGCCGGAATCAATGCAGCATTGAAAATTCGTGGAAAAGCGCCGATGATTCTCGACAGAGCAAGCTCGTATACTGGTACGCTCATTGACGATCTCGTGACAAAAGGATGTTCAGATCCTTACCGAATGATGACTTCACGAAGCGAATATCGCCTTATTTTACGTCAGGACAACGCAGATCAGCGGCTTTCTCCGATAGGGCATAAAATTGGGCTTATTTCGGAGAAAAGATATCAGAAATTACTTAATAAAATTGAGCTCACCAAACAAGAAATCAAGCGAGTTTCAGCACTGAATATTGCTCCGTCTCCAAAATTAAACGCTTTTCTTGAAGAAAATCATACAGCGCCGATAAATTCCGGATTCAAGCTTGCTGATCTTATTCGCAGACCGCAGCTTGGTTACGGTATGCTGGCGCCTTTTGATCCCGACAGACCTGAGCTTTCCGCAGAAATTTGCGAACAGGTGGAGCTTCAGATCAAATATGAGGGGTATATTTCAAAGCAGTTGGCGCAGATTGATGCGATTCGCAAACTGGAATCTAAAAAATTACCGGCTGGTACTGATTATAATGATGTTTATGGATTGAGATTGGAGGCTGTTGAGAAGCTTAACAAGGTTCAGCCGGCTTCGATAGGTCAGGCATCGAGAATTTCTGGCGTATCACCGGCAGACATTTCACTTCTTACAGTTTGGCTTGAACATCGAAAGGGGGATGAAAATGCTTCCTGATTTTGATTTTTGCAGCAAAGAATTCAGTAAATACGGGCTTGAACTTACCGAAAATGCTCATAAAAAGCTCGGAATTTACTGTGATTTTCTGATTGAATACAATAATTATATCAATCTGACGGCTATTACTGACCCTGTTGACATACTCTATAAACATTTTATTGACAGTATTTTAATGTGCAAATACGCTGATTTTTCCGGAAATGAAACGCTTATTGATGTTGGGACAGGCGCCGGATTTCCCTCTGTTCCGCTGAAAATTTTTCTTCCGGAGCTGAAAATTACTCTCCTCGATAGTCTTAACAAAAGAATCGAATTTCTAAAAAAGCTTTGTGATAAGCTTGAAATTGAAGCGAAATTCGTTCATGGCAGAGCTGAAGATATTGCAAAAATGCCAGAATATCGCGAAAAATTTGATATATCGTGTGCTCGTGCTGTTGCAAATTTGTCCACTCTCAGCGAGTTTTGTATTCCTTTTGTGCGTGTTGGCGGTCGTTTTATAGCTATGAAAGGTCCTAATGAGGATTTAACTCTTGCTGGAAAAGCAATTAAAACACTTGGAGGAATTGTTTCATGTGAAACAATTTATGAGCTTGAAAATGAAAATCGCAGAATAATCGAAATAAAAAAAATATCGCAAACTGCGACAAAATATCCGCGCAACAGCGGTCAAATTAAGAAGAAGCCACTTTGATTTTGCCTATTTACAGCGAAATTATCGACAGTTTTGTATAAGACTGTCGATTTTTTTGTGTAGTAATTATTTCCCGAAAATGCTAAAATATACTTACAGGGTTAGCCCAAGTACATATTTGAGGTAAAAATTATGGCAGGATTTTTGAATTTTACAAAGGAAAAGTCAATAAATAAAGTAATCGAAATTGAAACAAAGCTGATTTTACCGAATCCACATCAGCCGAGGAAAATGTTTCCTTCAAATGAGATTGCAGCGCTTGCTGAATCAATTTCGCAAAATGGGATTCTTCAACCGCTTTCGGTACGTCGATTTAAGGATAAATACGAGCTAATTGCGGGTGAAAGGCGGCTTCGTGCAGCAAAATTATGCGGTTTTACGTCGGTTCCGTGCATCGTTCATGAGATCAATGATAGAAATTCAGCAATTTTGGCTCTTGTAGAAAATATTCAGCGGCAGGATCTTTCTTTTTTCGAGGAGGCAATTGCAATTGAAAAATTGATTACATATTATGGAATGACTCAGGAGGATGCCGCAGCAAAGCTTGGAAAAGCACAAAGTACCGTCGCAAACAAGCTGCGTCTGCTGCGAATTACTCCGGAAGAACGTGATCT
This sequence comes from Ruminococcus sp., assembly GCA_017461395.1. Lineage (GTDB taxonomy): Bacteria > Bacillota > Clostridia > Oscillospirales > Ruminococcaceae > Ruminococcus. The sequence goes on along the minus strand of JAFTYF010000025.1, from coordinate 19,385 downwards.
CATTATGAAATTCAATCTTACAGAGCGTCATGCACGAGCACTTCTGAAGCTTGCAAGTCCGGAGGAACGCCTTACAATTCTTGATAAAATCATTAAACATAATCTTAATGTCGAGAAATCCGAGCGCCTTATTGATGATTTTATAGGGCTGCAGAAGGAAAGAGCAAGCTATAAAAAGCGCTCAAAAGTGTTTCAGAATGTAAAAATGTTTGTAAATACGATAAATAAGGCTGTTGAAACTATGCAGGCGGCTGGAATTTCTGCCGATTCAAGGAAAATTCAGAATGAAGATTACATTGAATATCGTGTGAGAATTCCGATTCAGAAGAAATCATAAGTTCAAATTGTTTCACGTGAAACATTTTCTGATTGTTTCATGTGAAACAATTTTTTTCTGCGAAAAAATTTCCGATTTTTATTTACATTTAGACCGAAACGTGCTATAATAGTAGTATAAAAAATGAAAGGAAGATTTCATGGGAAAAATTATCGCTGTGGCTAACCAGAAGGGCGGCGTCGGTAAATCAACAACCGTTGTGAATATCGCTGCTTATCTGGGTTCCCGAGATTTTAAGGTTCTTTGCATAGATTCTGATCCTCAGGGAAACACAACCACTGGCTTTGGTATAAAGAAAAAATCCGTTAAAGCTTCGACATATGACGTAATAACGGGAAAAACCCGTATTCAGGATGCCGTGATCCATACCGATTTCAAGAATGTATCTCTGCTTCCTGCAACGGAAAGTCTTGCCGGCTGTGAGGTTGAGCTTGTCAGCTATGAAAACAGGATGAACCGCATGAAAATGCAGCTCCTCACCTGCAAGCTCGATTACGATTACATTCTCATTGACTGCCCTCCGGCACTCGGACTTATCACGATCAACAACCTTGTTGCGTGTGACACAATCCTCGTTCCCATGCTTGCGGAATTTTACGCTCTGGAAGGACTCTCTCAGCTCGTTAATACGATTAAAATTGTAAAAAATAATTACAATCCGTCGCTTGATATTGAGGGAATCCTCTTTACTATGTTCGACGCTCGTCTTAACGTTGCGAATGATGTGGTTTCCGAGGTGGAAAAATATTTCCCGAATAAGGTGTTCAAGACGAAAATTCCGAGAAATGTAAGAATCTCTGAGGCTCCCAGCCACGGAAAACCCGTTATGTACTACGACAAAAACTCTAAGGGCGCTGAGTCGTATGAATTGCTTTGCCATGAGATTCTTGGCGAGGAAATGGTGCTTCCGCAGAAAAAAAGACGAGGAATTTTTACTTTCAAAAAATCCTGAGAAAGGAGTAAAATATGGCTATTGGTGGTTTAGGAAATGGTCTCGATTCGCTTTTTGAGGACAATACCAGCGATATTCAGGTGAAAAAAACGCTCCGTATTTCCGAAATTGAACCGAATCGGAATCAGCCAAGAAAGAATTTTAGCGACGAAGCTATCACCGCTCTCGCTGATTCCATTCAGGAACATGGTATGCTCCAGCCAATTCTTGTCAGACCGCTCAGTACAGGCGGTTATCAGATAGTTGCAGGCGAGAGAAGATGGCGTGCCGCAAGAATGCTCGGTCTGGACGAGGTTCCTGTAAATATCCGTGAGCTTTCTGACATGGAAACGATGCAGATCGCTATTATTGAGAATCTTCAGCGTGAAAATCTTAATCCCATTGAAGAAGCATCGGGATACAATGAGCTTATCGAAAATTTCGGCATGACTCAGGATAAAGTGGCGAAAATGGTGGGAAGATCACGCTCGGCTGTCGCTAATGCAGTCAGACTTCTTGCGCTTCCTGAGCGTGTAATCAAAATGCTCGAAAACGGCGATATATCGGCAGGTCACGGACGTGCGCTCCTCGGATTTGAGGACGATGAGGAGCTTCTTATCGCTATGGCGGTGAAAGCATCCGACGGCGGACTTACTGTTCGTCAAGTAGAAAAGGCAGCTCAAAAATATGCTGATTCGGAGGAAGTTCTGCCCGAAAAATCTGACAAAAAAATCGACAACTATTTCAAGGAAATGGAGCTTTCCCTCAATGAACGTCTTGGCAGAAAAGTCAAAGTCGATTACGGGAAAAACAAGGGTGCGCTTATACTAGAATTCTACGACAAGGAAGACCTTGCCGCAATTGCTGAAAAGCTTACAGAAGAATAATATTTTAAGGAGTTAGTAAAATGATTGACATTAAGTTTTTGAGAACAAATCCTGATATCGTAAAGGAAAATATCAAAAAGAAGTTTCAGGATGAAAAAATCGAACTCGTAGACAAGGTTATCGAATTCGATGAACAGTGCAGAAAGGCAAAGTCTGAGGGTGACGATCTCCGTAATCAGAAGAATTTAAAGAGCAAGGAGTTCGGAAAGTACAAGGCTATTATTAATAAATCCGACGACGAGGCTGCTAAGGCTGAGGCACTCGCTAACGTTGAGAAGCTTACCGCTGAGATCGAGGAAATCGACAAAAGACGTGCTGAGCTTGAGGAAATTGAAGCTAAGCTTAACGAGGAAATCCGCAATATGATGCTTGTTATCCCGAATATCATCGACGACAGCGTTCCGATTGGTAAGGATGACAGCGAAAACGTTGAAGTTGAGAAGTTCGGTGAGCCTTTCGTTCCGGATTTTGAGGTTCCATACCATGTTGACATTATGGAAAAAGTCAACGGAATTGACCTCGACAGCGCAAGAAAGACAAGTGGAAACGGCTTCTATTACCTCTGCGGCGACATCGCTCAGCTTCAGAGCTGCATCCTTTCCTACGCAAGAGATTTCATGATCGACAAGGGCTTCACATACTATATTCCGCCGTTTATGATCCGCAGCGATGTTGTTACAGGCGTTATGAGCTTCGCTGAAATGGAGGGAATGATGTATAAGATCGAGGGCGAGGATCTCTACCTCATTGGTACTTCTGAGCACTCAATGATAGGCAAGTTCATCGACACTATCATTCCTCAGAACGAGCTTCCCAAGACTCTCACAAGCTATTCTCCCTGTTTCCGTAAGGAAGTTGGCGCTCACGGAATCGAGGAGAGGGGAGTTTACCGTATCCACCAGTTTGAAAAGCAGGAAATGATAGTTGTCTGCGAGCCGGAGGAAAGTATGGACTGGTTCCACAAGCTCTACAGCTATACGGTTGAATTCTTCCGCACACTCGATATTCCTGTTCGTACACTCGAATGTTGTTCCGGAGATCTTGCTGATCTTAAGGTTAAATCTATTGACGTCGAAGCGTGGTCACCTCGTCAGAAGAAGTATTTCGAGGTTGGAAGCTGTTCAAATCTCGGTGACGCTCAGGCTCGCCGTCTGAATATCAAGTATAAGACTCCCGACAAGCAGAAGCATTTCGCACATACGCTCAACAATACTGTTGTTGCTCCTCCGAGAATGCTCATTGCTTTCCTCGAAAACAACATCAACGAGGATGGTTCTATCAGAATTCCAAAGGCGCTCCAGCCTTATATGCGTAAGGAAATTATTGCTGTTCCTGAGAAAAAGTAAATGTAAAAAAGGCGGTACCATTTCGGTATCGCCTTTGTTTTTATTGAGAATCCATGTAAATATCGCCATTTTTTGCGGCAGCGCACAGGCACATTGCGAAAACTCCTGTTATACCGCCGAACATTGAGCCTAAAATGAAATTAAGCATAAAATCACCCCATATATATTATGCGCTGATTTTGTTTTTGTTATTCAGCGCGATTATATATATAGTCGTCGAAAAAATGTATGGGCGAACCCATGTGTTTGCCCGCATTCCGAATTAAAAGGGCACACACAGGTGCGCCCCTACTTATTAACGGTATTATTATAAACCAATCATCTTTATGATGTCCTCTTTCGGACGAACTCCGACAGTCTGCGCTGTGATAGCTCCGTCCTTGACAACGACGAGAAGCGGTATACTCTCCACTCTGAAAGCAGCGGCAAGCTCCGGCTGTTCGTCAACGTTAACCTTTCCGACCTTGATTTTTCCGTCGTATTCCTCAGCAATTTCGGCAATAACCGGCGAAAGCATCATGCACGGACCGCACCAGCCAGCCCAGAAATCCAGAAGAATGGGCATTCCACGATAATTGCGAACCTCATCGTCAAAATTTTCTTTAGTAATAACAAGCTCTTTCATAATTAATCCTCCAGTGATTTATAGTAAAGCAGACAGTGACAGAAGCCCTCAAATTCGGGATCGGCTATCTGATCACGGAACTCCTTGCACATACATTTATTTTCGGGGGTTTTTGCAAGACGGCACGGACAGTATCCGTCTTTTTTTTCAAGACCTTCCTTGATTCTTGCGACAATTTCCTTGTCAGGATTGAGCGTAACTTTCATTTCTGCTCCCTTCTTATTTCATCAGCTCGTCCGCCATAGCTTCAATCTGAGCGAGATTTTCCGTTTTAACGCCAGCCTTGACGGTAACTGTAGTTTCAAGCCATGTGATATTTTTGGATTTTTCAAACATACCCTTCATGATTTTTGCGGCTGTAGGTGCCCATGCGCCGTTCTCGATAAGACCGATAGTACGGTTCTGGTAATTTCTTTCTGTGAGATCGCCGATAAAATGCTTCATAAACGGGAAAACATCGCCGTTGTATGTTGTGGTTGCGAGAACAAGCTTGCCGTATCTGAAAGCATCCTCGACTGCTTCTGCCATATCCTCACGGGCAAGATCGCAGAAAACTACCTTAGGACAGCCCTTTTCAGTGAGCTTGTCACGAAGAATTTCAGCCGCTTTTTTTGTATTGCCGTAAACGGAGGTATATGCTATCATTACGCCCTCGGACTCAACGCCATAGCTTGACCATGTGTTGTAGAGGTCAAGATAGTAGGGGAGATTTTCGGTGAGAACCGGTCCGTGAAGCGGACAGATAGTATTTATATCCAGTGCAAAAGCCTTTTTCAGAACACCCTGAACCTGAACGCCGTACTTTCCGACGATGCCGAAGTAGTAGCGGCGAGCCTCGCAGGCCCAGTCCTCGTCAGCGTCGAGCGCGCCGAATTTACCGAAAGCGTCAGCGGAGAAAAGAACCTTATCGGTGTTGTCGTAGGTGAGCATAACCTCCGGCCAGTGAACCATAGGTGCGAAAACGAAAGTAAGCTCATGATTTCCGAGGGAAAGCTTTTCGCCGTCCTTGACTTCAACAGTTCTGCCGTCGAGAGTGATATTCTCGAAGAAAAGCTTCATCATGTTGAAGGTCTTAGAGTTTCCGACGATTGAAGCTGTAGGATATTTCTCCATGAATTTCACGATATTTGCAGAGTGATCGGGCTCCATATGCTGAACTATCAGATAATCCGGAATTTTTCCGGCAAGAACTTCTTCAAGATTAGCAAGCCACTCGTCGCCGAAATGCACGTCAACTGTATCCATAACTGCAATTTTTTCGTCCATGATAACGTATGAGTTGTAAGCCATTCCGTTGGGAACGTCATAAAGTCCCTCGAAAAGGTCGATTTCGTGATCGTTTACGCCGATATAATAAATAGTATTTGTGATATTCTTCATTTTATTTTTACCTCTTTTCCGGAAAATTCTGAATCACCAATTGATTACATTTATATTATAACATATAATGGAATCTAAAAAAAGTAGCAATTGCAACATTTGCACTAAAAAAGTTTGTATTATATAACAAATTTTCCGTTTACTAAGGGTAACAAACAAGATTTTCCGGAAAAAATGCGCTATAATAGTATTATGAAATTATCATGAGGGAATTGCGTGAAATTCCCGTGGGATGTGATATTATAGATACAGTTGAAATCTTTACGGACGGCGCCTGCAGTGGAAATCCAGGTCCGGGCGGATACGGCGTTGTTCTCAGATACGGCAGCGTCGAAAAAGAACTTTCCGGCGGCGACAGCTCCACTACCAACAACAGAATGGAGCTTCTCGGCGTTATAAAGGGACTTTCCGCATTGAAAAGACCGTGCAGAGTGATACTTACAACAGACAGCAAATACGTCTGCGACAGCGTATGCAAGGGCTGGGTTTACGGCTGGAAGAAAAAAGGCTGGATAAAATCCGACAAAAAACCAGCACTGAATGTCGATTTATGGGAACAGCTTCTGCCGCTTCTTGAGATACACGATGTCACCTTCAACTGGGTAAAGGGACACGCCGGTCATCCGGAAAATGAACGCTGCGACAGGCTTGCAGTTGAGCAGAGAGATATCCATGCGAAAAAAATATAAGGAGAAAATCATGGAAAAAAGATTTATATATGCAGACAATGCCGCAACTACAGCGGTTTCTGAGGAAGTCCTCAGCGCAATGCTTCCTCATTTTACAAAGGCATACGGAAACGCTTCAAGCATCTACAAGCTCGGCAGAGACGCTCAGGCTGATATCGAAAAGGCCCGTGAAAAGGTAGCTGCTGCTCTCGGAGCTGACGCTAAGGAAATTTTCTTTACAAGCTGCGGTTCTGAATCCGACAACTGGGCTATCAAGGGAACTGCTGAGATGATGGCAAAAAAGGGAAAAAAGCACATCGTTACTTCAGTTTTTGAGCATCATGCAGTTCTTCACACTTGCGAATACCTCGAAAAACAAGGCTTTGAAGTGACTTATGTTCCCGTTGACAGCAAGGGACTTATCAATCCTGAGGATGTCCGCAATGCTATCAGAGAGGATACTGCTCTCGTAACTATCATGTACGCAAACAACGAGATAGGCACTATCCAGCCTATCGAGGAAATCGCTGCTGTATGTCACGAAAAGAATGTACTTTTCCACACTGACGCTGTTCAGGCTGTTGGTCACGTTGAAATCGACGTGAAAAAGCAGGGAATTGATATGCTTTCGCTTTCCGGACACAAAATTCATGCTCAGAAGGGCGTGGGTGCTCTCTATGTGAGAAAGGGAATAGTTCTCCCGAATCTCATTCACGGCGGCGGTCAGGAAAGAAGCAAGCGTGCCGGTACTGAAAATGTTCCGGCTATCGTAGGTCTTGGCAGAGCTATTGAAATTGCCTGCACAGATATCGCTGAAAAGGCTGCAGTCGTTACTCCAAAGAGAAACCGCCTTATCGACGGAATCCTTGAAATCCCATATACACGTCTTAACGGCGACAGAGACAAGAGACTTCCGGGAAATCTCAATATTTCCATTGAGGGAATTGAGGGCGAATCACTGCTTCTTATGCTTGACCTCAACGGAATATGCGCTTCATCAGGTTCAGCTTGTACATCCGGCTCACTCGATCCGTCCCATGTACTGCTTTCAATAGGACTTAAACACGAGGTTGCTCACGGTTCGCTGAGACTTTCCATTGAGGGGGATATCACGGACGAGGATGTTGACTATATTCTTGAAGTTATCCCGAAGGTTGTAGAGAGACTGAGAGAGATGTCTCCCGTGTGGGAAAAAATGATGAACGGCGAAGAAGTCAAGTAATCAGTAAAAAACAGCTTATTAACTCAAATAATTTAAAGGAGATAGATATTATGATGTACAGTGAAAAGGTTCTCGATCATTTTTCAAATCCGAGAAATGTAGGAGAAATTGAGGATGCAGACGGTGTAGGAGAGATCGGAAACGCTAAGTGCGGAGATATTATGAAAATGTATCTTAAGATCGACAACGGAATTATAACCGACGCAAAGTTCAAGACATTCGGCTGCGGAGCTGCTGTTGCAACTTCTTCAATGGCTACCGAGCTTATCAAGGGAAAGTCAATTGACGACGCTCTTAAGCTTACAAATGACGCTGTTGTTGAGGCTCTTGACGGACTTCCGGCAGTAAAGATCCACTGCTCAGTTCTTGCTGAACAGGCTGTAAGATCTGCTTTATCCGATTATTACACAAGACAGGGAATTGATCCTCTGCCTATTGTTGGAGAGATCAAGGAGCCTGAGGAACACTAAGGCACCAGCGGTGCACCTGTGTGTGCACCCTTGATATTTTATCGAAATTCATGTGGGACGTCGTGGACGCCGTCCCCTACATTGTCATTTTAATTCCAAAAATAAGGGGAGCACACAATTGGTGCTCCCCTATATTTTTGTTATTTATTCATTATCGGATTCTTCGGAATCATCTTCCTCATCGCTGTCATCATCTGCATCATCATCGCCGGCAATTTTTTTATAATTCTTTTCAGCTTCTTTTTCAAGAGCCTCCTTGTGAGCTTTTTTTGCAGATCTTGAAGCGCTCTTTTTGCTTCTCTGCATAAGCACTACAGCAAAAACAATCGCAGTAATGAGAAGTCCCACGCAGATCACGATAAACGCAAGCTTTTTGAGATCAACGCCGCTTGAATCGTGGTCGATATTATTATTTTTTGCGTACTTTTCACCGGCAGAACCAGCGGAAACATTCATTCTGAAATCGCTGTTTCTGATCTGATTTCCCTCCTCATCGAAGTCCATACCGAAAGCGTTGTCGCCGATTTTTTCAACAGATTTCGGAACAGTTACCTGTTTGAGAGCGGTACAGCCGATGAAAGCATTGTCGCCGATAGTTTTGAGATTTTCCTGCATGATAACCTTGCTGAGCTTCTGGCAGACCATGAATGAACCGTTGCCGACAGTTTCGAGCGAAACAGGAAGCTCAACGGCTTCAAGGGCGAGATTATAGGCAAATGCGCCGTCGCCGAGAGTTTTCAGTCCCTCAGAAAAATCCACGCTTTTAAGCTGGAGACATTCGCTGAAAGCATATCCGCCGATAGATTCAACGGAATCCGGAATGAACAGATTAGTGATTCCGGAGCAGAGAGAAAATGCGCCGCCGTTAATTTCTTTTACGCCGTCCTTTATGTAGACATCACCGGTCATGCTTGATGCGGCACGATATATCTTCGTTTCATCCTTATCGCTGAGGATTCCGTCAGCGAATTTAAAGGCGCTGCAGCCTTCTGTATCAAAAGTTTCGATGGGGCAATAGCTGAAAGCCATTTCGCCTATTTCCGTGAGCGAATCGGGGAGTTTGAAGCTTGTGAGCGAATAGCAGGTATCAAAAGCAGAATCGCCGATAGTTGTAACACCGTCGGGAAGCTCAATGGATGAGAGCGATTTGCAGTTGCTGAAAGCCATATCTCCGACTTCAGTGAGGTAATCGGAAACGACTACTTCCTGCAGGTTGTAGCAGTCGATGAATGCGTTATTCGGAATTTTAGTTATAGCGCCCGGAAGAACAACTCTTTTGAGGGAAGTACATCCCATGAAGGTGTTGTCGCCTATTTTTTTAACTGTTTCGGGAACAACGATTTCCTCGATAGCACTGCATCCGTAGAAAGCTCCGTCCTTGATTTCAACGATTGAAACGCCGTTTACGATTCCGGGAAATTTCGTGAGGATAGAAGCGGTACAGCGTACTACAGCATAGCCGCCGTCTACCTCCTCGTAAATGAAGCTTCCGTCCTGAAGAACATCCTCAGCAGATTCAAGTTCTTCTGCGTAAGCTCCGGAAGCTGGAAAGACAGCGAAAGCCGTTACTGCCGCAGCCGCAGCCGATAAAAATCTTTTAATCCTGTTTTTCTTCATCATTATTTATTTCCTTTTCGTTGTTTTCTGTATTTTCTTTCTTCTTCTTTTTTTCAGGAGAAGAAGCCTTTTTATGTCTTGATTTTTTCATAATAAGGCTTCCGGCGAGAGCTGCCGCAAGAAGTCCGATACCGCCGCCGCATATCCAGAGAATTTCTTTTCTGATATTCTTACCGAAAAGATCAACGGTATTTGTTATAGCTTCGATACCGTTTGCCTCAGCGTATTCAACGCCGGTATCATTCTTTGATTTCTTTGTATAGAGCTTGAAGCCGTCAACGATTGAGCTTCCGCCGGTTGTGCCGTCCTCGTTGCTCATGGCGGAATCATAATAATATCCGAAAGCATACTCATGAATTTCGGTATCGCTGCTGCGGAGACGTACTTCCTTGAGCTCAGGGCAGTCATAGAATGCGCCGCCCTCGACTTTTTTCAGGTTTTTGGAGAGCTTCACGGAAGAAAGCTTATTGCAGTTTTCAAAGCCGGAGATTCCAATAACTTCAACGTCAGAGAGGTCAACTTCTTCAAGAATGGTATTTCCGTAGAAAGCGTCGTGGAAAATTTCCTTTACGCCCTCAGGAACAGTATATTTCTTGGCTGTTTTACCCTTTGGATAGTGAATAAGAACGGATTTATCCTTATTATAGAGGATTCCGTCCTTTGAGGAGTAATTTCCGTCGCCATCGTTAGTTACAGTTATCTTTTCAAGGGAAGCCATGTGCATATAGGGATTTTCGCCTTCAATTCCGATACTCTTGCAGTTTCCGGAGATAATAAGCTCCTTTAAGGATGAACATGAATTGAATACGCCGCCGCCGACAGTCACAGCACCGCCGAGATCAATTTTTTCAAGGTAGATGCAGTTTTCAAAGACGTAATCCTCGATAGTCTCAACGCTCTGCGGCAGAGTGATAGATTTGAGGTTAGCACAGCTGTCAAAGGCTGTTTTTCTTATAGTCTTAATACCCTCAGAAACGATTATTTCAGAAGCCGTACAGGCGGAAAATGCAGCGGGATAAATTTCAGTAATTTTTACACCGTCAAGCTCAGCCGGAACAGTGATTACAGGATCAGTTGAGGAGCAGAATACGATAGCTGCACCGCCATCAATCTTAGCATACTGATAATCGCCGCAAGTCTCGAATACAAGACCGTCTATATAATCAAGCTCCTCCTGAAGCTCATAGGTGCGGAAAGTGAAGTTGTTTTCATAATCGTATTCAGAATCAGTATCATAGGCGTATTTGTGGGCAGCAGAGCCGTAGTCACCGACGATTACAAAATCTTCATTCATGATCTCCATGCCTGCTGTATTTGATGTATAGCCGAGTGCGCAGTATCCGATTTCAGTGACAGACGGAGGAATTTCAATTTTTTCCAGCTTTGTGTCAAAAAATGCATACTGAGCAATAGATAAAAGGCTTTCAGGGATCTTGATCTCTCTGAGAGCAACACATTTAGCAAAGGCTGCTCCATTTATAGAAGTAAGAGTTTCAGGGAGAGTTACATCCATGAGTGTATTGCAGTATGAAAATCCATAGTCAGAAATTTCTGTCAGCTTTGTATTGCTGAGGTCAATTTTTGTGAGTCTGCGGTTTGAGCTGACAGCGAAATTTCCCATTTCCTCAAGAGTTGAGGGGAAGGTTATTTCTGATAATTCAGTGAAATAAAAAGCAGAGTTATGCAGTTTTTTTACACCCTCCGGAATAGCGTAAGATGTGCCGGTTCTTCTTGCCGGATAGCAGAGAAGTTCTGTTTTATCCTTTGAGAAAAGCACACCGTCAACAGCGGTGTAATTATTATTTGCGCTGTCCACCTTGATTTCAGTAAGCATTGTGCAGATTGAAAATGGACCGTTTCCGGAGATATATTCAACTGTTTCCGGAATAGAAATTGTCTTGTACACCCTCTTATCTTCAGTACCAAAAGCTGTCTGTCCGAGTTCAGCAACGGTATATCCGTCGATTGTTTTCGGAATTACAAGATCATCCGCACTGCTTGAGCAGTTCACGATACAGGCAGTGCCTTCTTCTGTAACGGAGTAGGAAAAATCGCCGGAAACCTTTATTTCTGTTTCTTCTTCAGCCGGAGCTTCTGTTTCTTCCTCTGCGGGAGCTTCAGCTTCTGAAACAGTTTCAGTTTCGTTATCTGCAAAAGCAGTGTAAGCCGGAGCAGAAGCGCATATAAGCAGGCTCATGATAAGAGCCGCTGATTTTTTATATCTGAACATAAGTGTACCCCTCATAATACAAATTTATATAGGGCATCTCTAAAAACCCGATTGATTAAAGGAAAATCAGATAGGTATGGCAGCTACAATGAAAAATTCCGAAGGCGTATTGTCGTACTCCAAGGGAGGTTGACGCAGTAGATGCAGTGCATAGATGCTTTTTTCTCAAAAGGGGTTTTTAGAGATGCTCTATAATATTATAGCATAATTTTAAAGATAATGCAATGGATTTCACAATGTTTTCATAATTTTAGGTATAATATGTGCAGTGCGTGATAAAATAAATCCGGAGGTGCTGTTATGGCAGAATATATTGACAAGGGAATTTTTAATCTGGTCGGCAGTCCGAGAATTCAGTCGTATGCGTCGCTTGCCGGAAAAAAAGAGGGTGAGGGACCTCTTGGAAAATATTTCGATAAGGTTGTTGAGGACAGCCGTTTCGGAAAGGATACATGGGAACAGGCTGAAAGTCATTTTCAGTGCGAGGCGCTCAGCATGGCGATAAGAAAGGCAGAGCTTACCAAAGAGGATATCGGAGCGGTCTGCGCCGGCGATCTTGTAAATCAGTGCATAAGCTCGACTTACGGTCTGAGGGAGTTTGAAATACCGTATATAGGCATTTACGGCGCTTGCTCGACTATGGCGGAGGGAATCATGCTTGCTTCTGTTCTCGTGGAAAGCGGCGCAGTAAACAGCTGTGCGGCGGTTACATCATCGCATTTTTCAACGGCTGAAAGACAGTTCCGTTTTCCTCTTTCGTACGGAAATCAGCGTACTCCCACATCGCAGTGGACGTGTACGGCATCAGGTGCGGCGATAATTTCACACACAGGAAATGTTGAAATTACCGGCGGCTGTATCGGAAAAATCACCGACATGGACGTGAGAGACATGAATAACATGGGAAGCGCAATGGCTCCGGCGGCGGCTGAGACTATCAGGCGCTATCTCACGGCGACTGGGACTTCTCCGGAGGATTACGACTGCATTATCACCGGAGATCTCGGCATTACGGGAAGCAAACTTCTGCTGGAATTTCTGCTGAAACAGGGGATTGACATTTCAAAACAGCATCGTGACTGCGGCGTGATGATATTTGATCCCGAAAAGCAGGATACACACAGCGGCGGATCAGGCTGCGGATGCAGTGCAAGCGTCATGTGCGGATATTTTCTGCCGATGCTGGAGCGCGGAGAGCTGAAAAACATCCTTTTTGCGGCAACAGGAGCGCTCATGTCGCCGGTATCAGTTCAGCAGGGCGAGAGCATCCCGACGATATCGCACCTTGTTCATCTCAGGAGGGCAGAGCAATGATAATTGAAATTTTAAGAGCATTTATTGTGGGCGGAATAATCTGTACAGTGGGACAGCTTCTTATCGACTACACAAGCCTCACACCGGCGAGAATTCTCACCGGATTTGTAATTGCCGGAGTAGTGCTGTCTGCGGTTGGGATATACGCACCGCTTGTTGAATTTGCCGGCGCAGGAGCAACCGTTCCGCTGACGGGCTTCGGTCATACGCTTGCGGAGGGAATTCGGCGAAATATCGCAGAGGACGGATTTCTCGGCATATTTACGGGAGGACTTACAGCTGCCGCCGGAGGAATCACAGCGGCAATGCTGTTCGGACTTGTAGCGTCAGCGGTATTTCCCTCAAGGGATAAATAAAATGTTGTATGGGCGAACCTATGTGTTCGCAATATCCGAATGAAATTCACGTTTTTCAACAATTTGCGGACGCCCAATGGGCGTCCCTACATAATATTGACGAATATTTCAAATGACCGATTGTAGGGGACGGCGTCTCGACGTCCCGTATGATTTCCGATGAAACATCATAGGCGAACACATGGGTTCGCCCTTACTTCAATTCATCGGCGAAGCCGATACAATAATTCCGAATTCCGCATTACGAATTCCGCATTAAAACAGCCCTTGGTTATAATTTGTCCGTTTCGGACATATCTTATAAGGACAAATTATCGAAAGGGTGAGCTTATGGGACTTACAGAAAAAGAAGCCGCTGAAAGGCTGAAAACAGACGGCGAAAACGTTCTTGCGGAAAACAAAAGAACAGGACCGGCAGGTATATTCATAGGTCAGTTCAAGGACGTAATGGTGATGATTCTCCTTGCGGCAACGGCGATATCCGTGCTTCTCGGGGAGATAACCGATGCAGTAACTATAATTCTTATCGTACTGCTCAATGCAATTCTCGGATTTATTCAGGAATACCGCACAGAGCATACTCTCGAAGCACTGCGTTCAATGACAGCTCCGACTGCGAAGTGCTGGCGTGACGGAAAGCTCAGGGAAATCGAAGCCGCAAAGCTTGTTGTCGGTGATGTCGTGGATGTCGAAGCCGGCGACAGGATTCCGGCGGACTGCGTAATTATAAACGCTTCGGGGTTCTTTTCTGATGAATCAGTTCTCACCGGAGAATCAGCCGCAGTTGCGAAAAATGCCGGAAATCAGAACGATACTGACAATTCCCTCAACAAGGAAAACATCATCTACTGCGGAACCTCAGCTACTAAGGGCAGATGTCTTGCCAAGGTTATTGCTGTCGGAAAAAATACGCAGATGGGAAGAATTTCGGAGATGCTCACGGATATCGACAAGGAGCAGACTCCGCTCCAGAAGCGTCTTGCCGAGCTTGGAAAAACAGTTGCGGCGATATGTATTTTCGTGTGTATCGCCGTTTTTGCCGCCGGAGTTCTCAGGGGTGAGGCTGTATTCGATATGCTCATGATGGGAATAACTATCGCAATTGCGGCAATTCCAGAGGGACTTCCGGCGACTGTGACAATAGCTCTTGCGCTTGCAGTCAACAGGATGCTTAAGCAGAAAGCTCTTGTAAATAAGCTTCACAGCGTGGAAACTTTAGGCTGTACGTCAGTGATATGCTCCGACAAGACGGGAACTATCACCGAAAATAAAATGACCGCAACCGAGCTTGCAACGGCTGATGAGCGTTATTATTTCAGCGGAATGGGCTACAGGATAAGCGGAAGCGTTACGAAATCAGAGGAAGGAATCGCTGTAAATCCCGTGAATGAAAAGGCTCTTACGGAATCCCTGATATGCGGAGTTCTGTGTTCTACGGCAAAAATTTCAGCAAAAATGCCGCCGAAAAGCCGCATACGGGGACAGCTTTCCGGCAGAGGAGAGTGGGAAATCACGGGCGATCCTACTGAAGCGGCAATACTTATAGCGGCGGCAAAGGCTGGGATAATGCAGACGGAGCTTGCAATAAACAACAAGATACTTGCGGAGTTTCCCTTTGACAGCGAAAACAGATTTATGGCTGTACACTGTACTTCCGGCAGTGAAAAAAGGATTTTCTTCAAGGGTGCAGAGGAGGTTATTCTCCCGAGATGCTCACAGTATATTGACGAAAAGGGAAGCGTACTTCCCATGACGGCGGCTGTCCGGAAAAGGCTTTCCGATGCGGCTGAGGATATGTCCGGAAAGGCGCTGAGAGTTCTTGCGCTTGCTTACTGCGTATCGGAAAAATTTGAGCACGACAGGGGAAATCTTGTTTTTCTCGGTCTTGTGGGAATGATAGATCCTCCCAGAGAGGAAGCAAAGGCGGCAATAAGAAAGTGCGCCACAGCTTCTGTCCGGACGGTGATGATTACAGGAGATCATAAAAATACCGCCGTTGCAGTCGCAAAAAAAGCGGGACTTCTCAAAGGCGGAATGGCAGTTACAGGCGCAGAGCTTGACAAAATGTCCGACGAGGAGCTTGACCGGAATATCGGGAAATATACAGTTTTTGCCCGTGTAGAGCCTGTACATAAGCTTCGGATCGTGCGCAGCTTCAAGCGCAGAGGAGAAATAGTCACCATGACAGGCGACGGAGTAAATGACGCTCCGGCGATAAAGGAAGCTGACGTCGGCGTTGCAATGGGAATCACCGGAACAGATGTTACGAAACAGGCGGCAGATGTGATACTCCTTGACGACAACCTTGCAACACTTGTGGGAGCAGTCGAACAGGGACGGTGCGTTTATGCCAATATACGGCGGTTTGTTCGGTATCTTCTCTCGTGCAATATCGGCGAGGTGCTGACGATGTTTCTTGGAATACTCATGGGAATGCCGGTCGTGCTTCTGCCGGTTCAGCTTCTGCTTGTGAATCTCGTTACGGACGGACTCCCGGCAATTGCGCTCGGAATGGAGCCTCCCGAAAGCGGCATAATGAACAGACCGCCGAGAAAATCAACAGAAGGCTTCTTTTCCGGCGGTCTTATGGGGAAAATCGTGTTCAGGGGAATTTTTATCGGACTGTCCACGCTTGCCTCATTTGCGGCGATACTTCACATGGGCGGAAGCGTAGAAGCGGCAAGAACTGCGGCGCTCATCACGCTTGTAGTTTCACAGCTGATACACGTTTTCGAGTGTAAATCCGAGACAAAATCGCTGTTCGGAATCAACATTTTCAGCAATATGAAGCTGATTTTAGCAGTCGGAATATCTGCGGCAGTTCTTGCTGCTGCCGTTGCAGTACCGCAGCTGAGGATAGTTTTCGAGACAGTGGGGCTGACTTCTCAGCAGCTTCTCACGGCATTGGGATTCAGTGCGGCTGTTCCTCTGCTGAGCAATTTTCCGCTGTTCAGGCATTAAATTTCCAGCCCGAAGCTTATCGACAGCGCAGTATCGACCTTGTTCATGGAATTGAGGTCAAGCTCGCCCATTTTGTCTTTCAGACGCTTTTTGTCGATAGTGCGTATCTGCTCCAGAAGAACGATGCTGTCCCGTGCAAGACCGCATTTTTCAGCCTGTAATTCGATGTGTGTGGGCATACGGGATTTGTCACGCTGACTTGTAATTGCGGCGGCTATCACAGTGGGACTGTGCTTGTTTCCCACGTCGTTCTGAACGATAAGTACAGGTCTGATTCCGCCTTGTTCCGAGCCGACAACTGGACTGAGGTCGGCGTAATATATTTCTCCTCTTTTCACCGGCATAATGATTATCTCCTGTTTAAAAATTATTGGTATCTATATTATTGACCTTATGTCAGAGAATATACAGGTCACGTTATCATTATATGATTACAGGTGAAATATTGTTATGTAGGGACTTATATTTAATGCGGAATGCGGAATTCGGAATTGTGGTGTCGGCATTCGAATATTTCAAATGACCGATTGACTGTGTTCGTCCGCAAATAACGATATTTATTAACAAATTCAAATCCCCTGCATTTTGTCTGTTATCCTTAACGGAGAAATGGGAGTGGTATGTAACCCGAAATGCACAATCGCCTTTCGGGTTCACTTTTTATGCCGTAAGCAGTGCCATTTCACTTCTTTCGCCCGCTACCGCATCCGCCTTTTGACCGCTGCCAGCCTGAAACGTATAGTGGATCACAATCCTGTTTCCACAGGTTCGTGAGTACTTTTCCGCTTTCTCATATACCTCAATCCTGCGGATAAACACTCGCAGCAGTTCGGGAGTCAGCTCGGGCATCTCAATATACGTCTTTGCTTTGGTGATAAACTCCTTCACATACATTTCTCGCAGATCTATCTCATCAATCTTCTTCGTGATGCACTGCAGTTCCTGCCGCAGCTCTGCCTGTTCCAACTCGTAACCACTTGCCATCGTATACAGGATCAATCTTAATACAATCTTAATGCTATAAACACTTTTTTTATACCTTTTTAATCCCACGCATGATATAATGAAGACAGAAATTACAAATTAAGGTGGAACGATATGAAAGCAATTTTGAAAAGACTGTCTTCATTTCAGCTCATTCTGCTGGGCTTTGCAGCGGTAATATTAACAGGTGCATTGCTTCTGATGCTTCCGATTTCAACGGCAAGCGGAGAATCCGCTGCGTTTTCGGATGCCCTCTTCACATCGGTCTCCGCTGTTTGTGTAACAGGGCTGATCACGCAGGATACCGCTACATATTGGTCGCAGTTCGGACAAACAATAATTCTTCTGCTGATTCAGGTTGGTGGACTTGGGGTTGTGACAGCAGCTTCCGCAATTGCACTGTTCGCCAAACGAAGAATCAATCTTCGTCAGAGAAGCACCATGCAGGAAGCCACTTCCGCACAGCAGGTCGGCGGTGTTGTAAAGTTTACGAGCTTTATTTTCAAAACAACATTTCTGATTGAACTGGTCGGAATGATTTGCCTAATGCCGGTCTTTTGCAGAGATTTTGGATTTTTGAAAGGACTGTGGTATTCTCTGTTTCATTCCATTTCGGCTTTCTGTAATGCCGGATTTGATCTTCTCGGCGTCAGGACACAGTTTTCCTCACTGACAACCTATGCAGCCAATCCGCTGCTGAATATTATTGTCATATTCCTGATTATCAGCGGTGGTCTTGGTTTTGCAACATGGGAAGATATCCGCACCCATCGTCATCATATCAAAAAGTATCGTATGCAAAGCAAAGTTATTCTTGTGACAACTGGCATTTTATTATTCGTTCCTATGCTGTATTTTTATTTCTGTGAATTTTCTGGCTGGGAAATATCATTGCCGGAAAAACTGCTTGCCTCTGCGTTTCAGGCGGTCACACCACGAACAGCGGGATTCAATACAGTCAATTTCAGTGATATGTACCAGAGCAGTCTGTGCGTCATCATCATCCTAATGCTCATCGGTGGTTCTTCAGGTTCTACTGCCGGTGGTATGAAAACCAATACGCTGGCGGTACTTGTTTCATCTGCTGTTTCTGTATTCAAACGGCGAGAGGATACGCATTTCTTTGGAAGGCGCATAGAATCAGATATTATTCACAGGGCAGCTGCGATCCTGATGCTCTACCTTTCGCTGTTTCTGACGAGCGGTATTGCCATCAGCCGGATTGAAAATCTTCCGCTGACCGACTGTATGTTTGAAGCAGCGTCTGCAATTGGCACAGTTGGTTTGACAACAGGAATCACGCCGCAGCTCAGTATTGCATCAAAAATCATTCTGATGCTGCTGATGTTCTTTGGAAGAGTCGGAGGGCTGACTTTTATCTATGCAGCCTATATGCATCCGAAAAAGAGTTTTTCAAAACTGCCGCTTGATAAAATCAGCGTCGGTTAACCGAAGGGAGTATCTGAGATGAAATCAGTATTATTAATTGGATTGGGAAGATTCGGACGACACATTGCCTATAAGCTTAATGAGATGAATCATGAGGTCATGGCGATAGACAAAAATGAGGAACGTGTTTCGGCTGTCATTGATTATGTTACAAGTGCACAGATCGGAGATTGTACAAAACGTGAGTTTTTGCAGTCCATCGGCGTGAGAAACTTTGACATCTGCATTGTTGCGATCGGAGACAATTTTCAAAGCTCACTGGAAACAACATCATTGCTGGAAGAACTTGGAGCACAGAAAGTTGTTGCAAGAGCAGCCAGGGATGTACATGCAAAATTCTTATTAAGAAACGGTGCAGATGAGGTGGTTTATCCCGAAAAACAGCTTGCCTCATGGACGGCTATTCGTTATACTTCAGACCATATTCTTGACTACATTGAACTTGATGGAGATTTTGCTATTTTCGAAGTAACTATACCAAAAACATGGATAGGAAAAACCGTTGGTAAGATTGATATACGCAAACGATATAATATCAATATTATGGCATTAAAGAGAAACGGTAAGCTCTATCCTGATATTTCCCCCGATACAATTCTGGACGAAAC
>JAFTYF010000024.1 GCA_017461395.1 Ruminococcus sp. | reverse complement strand
TTCTTCATTTGGCAAGGCAAATCTCAAGAATCAGGCTAATGCACGCAAAGCTACTTTCAACGATGTTGCAGGTTCTTATGAGGAAAAGCAGGAACTCGAAGAAATCGTTGATTTCCTTAAGAATCCTAATAAATATAAGGAAATCGGTGCTAAAGTACCTAAGGGAGTTCTTCTTCTTGGACCTCCCGGAACTGGTAAAACTCTTCTTGCAAGAGCTGTCGCAGGTGAGGCTGGATGTCCCTTCTTCCCGATTTCAGGTTCTGATTTTGTTGAAATGTTCGTCGGTGTTGGTGCTTCTCGTGTAAGAGATCTTTTTGAACAGGCTAAAAAACACGCTCCGGCTATAATCTTCATTGATGAAATTGATGCCGTAGGTCGTCACAGAGGTGCAGGTCTTGGAGGCGGTCATGATGAACGTGAGCAGACTCTTAACCAGCTTCTCGTTGAAATGGATGGATTTACAGGCAATGAAAGTGTAATTATTATCGCTGCTACTAACAGACGTGATATCCTTGATCCGGCGCTTCTCAGACCGGGACGCTTCGACAGACAGATCGTTGTTGGTTATCCTGATGTCAAGGGACGTGAGGAAATTCTCAAGGTTCATGCGAAAAACAAGCCTCTCTCCCCTGATGTTGATCTTAAGATAATTGCTCAGACTACACAGGGATTTACCGGTGCTGATTTGGAAAATCTTCTCAATGAAGCTGCTCTGCTTGCTGCAAGAAACAGTAAAATGGCTATCACTGAAAAGGATATCGAAGAAGCTACAATGAAGGTTATTGCAGGTCCTGAAAAGAAGTCAAGAATCGTTTCAGAGCACGACAGACGTGTTACTGCATACCACGAAGCAGGTCACGCAGTTGCTGCATATAATCTTCCTACTCAGGATAAGGTTCATCAGGTAACAATAATTCAGCGTGGAATGGCAGCCGGACTTACAGTTACAAGACCTGATTCAAATGATCAGCACGTTTCCAGAAATCAGATGAGAGAAAATATCGTTATGCTTCTTGGCGGACGTGTCGCAGAAGAACTTATCCTTGATGATATTTGTACAGGCGCTTCCAACGATATCGAGAGAGCAACAAATACAGCACGCAATATGGTTACAAAATACGGATTTTCCAAAAAGCTTGGAACAGTTGTATATGGCTCTGACAATGATGAAGTATTTCTTGGCAAGGATTACGGTCATACAAGAAATTACAGTGAGTCTGTTGCTGCTCAGATTGACGAGGAAGTAAAGCAGATAATAGAAAAAGCATACAATGATTGTGCTGATATTCTCAGAAACAACATTGATAAGCTTCACCTTCTTGCAAAATATCTGCTGAAGTTTGAAAAAATCAATGGAGAAGATTTTGAAAAGCTCATGAAGGGCGAAATCACAGAAAATATTCTTGTTGACGCTCAGCAGAATACTGACAGCGAAGTCAATGAAGATTCACAAATCTGATTTGTTCTGAAAAATTTACCGGAGAGTAACATCTCCGGTATTTTTATTACTCAATCGTGACAATTGATTGAACATTTATACCGAAGGTTGCATTAATAGCATAATTATGGTATAATTAATAACAGATTGAAATTGGAGGTGTCCTATTGAATACTCTTAATCTTGTATTGTGTGCAGTTGCGGCTGCATCTCTTGATATATGCGCTCTTGTACTGATTCTTACAGCATATCATGAACGAACTTCGGGAAAAAAGCGCTGGGGCAGAATGACAAGTTTCATGGAGCTTGCTGATTACAGTGTGACATATCCTCTGAACTGCGATGAGATACTTATCGGCAGGCACGCATCAGCAGATATAAGACTGCCGGATCTTTCTGTTTCTAGGTACCATGCGATAATGACCGTTTCAAATGGTGTGTGGACGATTACTGATATCGGTTCAAAATCTGGAATATATGTAAATGGAAATCTTATTAAAACAACTCAGCTAAGAGAAAATGATGTAATAAAGCTTGGAAACAGACGTCTTGTTTTCAGACGGAAAGGAGTATACTGATATGAGCAGTAAGGTGACTTATGTATTTTCAGCACTTTTTGTCCTGATAGCTCACGGCGGAATGCTCCTGAATGTTTTTTTTAACGGAAATTATACAAATATCAGCAGTGTGATAATTCTGTCTGCTGCGGTTTTGCTTCTAGATGCTGCATACTTTACAGCTATGATGTTCTTTAAGCAGACTACATATGCTATAGATTTTCTGATGATACTTTTGCTCAATATGAGCGTTATCTTTCAGTCTTGCTTCGGCGGTGTCCGTCTTTCTCTAAAGCATTATATAACTTGTATAGTTGCTCTTGCTGCCTGCCGTGTTGGATATATATTCTGCCGTAATCATAAATGGCTTCAGGAACAGAAAAAGTATTTTTATATAGGTATTGGTATACTTATGATAGTGATTCTTACTCTTACAGGTTCGAGAAGTATGTGGATATCGCTTGGACCAATCACTATACAGCCGTCGGAATTTATAAAGCCGCTGTTTGTTCTTGCCTGTGCGACGTCTATTGCTGAACAGCAAAAGAAACACAAGATTCTGAAGTTTCACATTGTTTACGAAAACGTTGCTTTGTTTGGACTAATGGTAATGATTTTTCTCCTTCAGTGGTGGTGCCGTGATCTTGGAAGTCTTCCTACCTTTGTGGCAATATATGCCTGCGGATTTCTTCTCAGAATATGCTATCCTAAAGCAAAATTTTCAAAAAACAAGCTTATTGCAGCTGGAGCTGTACTCCTTGTTGTAGCAATTCTTGGAATTAAATTTGCTCCGGCTTATGTTCAGGACAGACTTCATGTTGATATCTGGAACGATCAGTCTGGCAACGGCTATCAGCAGTCGCAGGCTCTTATCGGAATCGCAAACGGTGGTTGGTTCGGAAAAGGTCCCGGACATGGATATCTTCACAATGTATTTGCTCATGAAAACGATATAGTTTTTGCTACTATCTCCGAAGAATGGGGACTTCTTTACGCACTGATGATGGTATTTGTGATCCTCATTATTATTATGATTCCGCTTATAAATCCGCCAAGATCGTATTTTCATGCTACGATGGCAACAGGAATATGTGCTTCATTTGCTGTACAGATGGGTCTGAATATCTTTGGTTCGTGCAATATGATACCATTTACCGGGGTAACTATCCCATTTATTTCATCCGGAGGAAGCTCGTTGATGGTCAGCGGTCTGATGACTGGAATGCTTATCGCCTGTCAGTCTCCGGTATTCGTACAAACTAAGAAGCCGAAACGTCAAAAGAAGCAGCCTGTCCAGCCGGTAAATTATCCGCATCAGCAGTACAGTCCGAGGAGGGATACATTTTGAAAAGTATTAAAAGATGTCAGGGATTGATGAGTCTTGTTCTGATTCTTTTTATCGTCGGAATGGTTGCTCTTGTGGTGAAGGTTAATCGTGAATCATCCTTCTATATGATTAATTCCGGCGAACTGCGGCTCGGGAAAGTATATGACAGAAACGGTGATATTCTTTTTGACGGCTCGGGAAAGACAGAGTTTGAGGAAAATTATCTGATAGATGTAGGAAATCTAATTGGTGATGACAAAGGTCAGATGACAAATACCCTTGTTTCAAAAAACATAAAACGACTTAATAATTACAGCTTTACGGGAGGTCTGGTCAGCAGCAACGGTAAGGCATCAATTCATACTACGCTCGATCATGAAGCCAATCGGAATGTATACAATTCGTTCTGCGGTCAGGACGGTTGTGCTGTTGCATATAACTATAAAACCGGTGAAATACTGATATGTACAAGTCTTCCCTCTATTGATGTTACTAAGGGTTATGATAATATCCTTGAACTTCGTTCAGGTACGCTTATGTCAAAGAATATGTACAGGACAGTTCCAGGCTCGACGCAAAAGGTATCAACTGTTATTGCAGCTTTGGAGATCATGGGACCTGAAAAACTTTTTTCAAAAAGCTTCTCATGTTCAGGAACTTATGAAAATATGAGCGGAAACAATATTGATTGCCATAATATTTACGGACACGGGGAACAAAATATCCAGCAGGCTGTAGAAAACAGCTGTAACCCGTTCTTTGCACAGCTTGTAGAGGATGATGATTTCCCCTTGAAAAAAATCAAGAGTATATACAAGGAAATGGGATATACTATAAACAGTGACAATTGCGGTTACATTGATATTGACGGTATTAAATGCGAAATGGCGTCAACTACACTGATTGATTCTTATGAATTCAAAACGCAGTGGGGATGCATAGGTCAGGGAGATACGCTTATAAGCCCTATTCAGCTTATGATGTGGCAGAGTGCCATTGCAAACGAAACGGGAAAGATGACTATGCCTTATCTTATCAGCCGTACTACCGATGTAAACGGTAAAGAAAATTATTCCTGTGAAACTGAATTCAGTGACAGGATTTTCTCCTCGGATACTGCCAGTACAACAAAACAAATTCTTCTCACAAATGGAGAAAACAACTACAGCAGTCTGATAAGCGGATATAAAGTGGGCGTTAAGAGCGGTACTGCTCAGGTAAATGAAGGAAAAAATGAGAATTCACTGCTTGTAGGATTTGTGGAGGACGAGGATTTCCCCATAGCATTTTGTATACTTGTTGAGGATAAGAATAACACCTCTGTCAAAACAGAATATATTGCAAAGGTTATTCTTGATTCTCTTAGTAATACATATGAGAATTAATTTATTTGTAAAAATAAACAAATGTAAGTGTTTGAAATATACGAATTAAACAAAATTAACAAAAATACTTGTAAATCGTCTTATTATATGGTATAATGTTGACATAAAGGCAGATACTCATAAAAAGATATATCTTTATTGAATTCTGCTCTGAATAAGGAGGACGAATTATGAAAACAATTATCACAGCTAAAAAAATGCAGATTCCGCAGAACTTTTCTGAACAAGCTCCACTGAGAATAGACTCAAGACTGAGCAAATTCTTTGGTGATGACGCCGATGCAAAAATTGTTATTACTGAACACAAAAACCTTATCCAGCTTGAACTTACAGTAAAATATAACAGTATGATCTTCCGTGCTGAGTGCAAAACTGAGGATAAAATGGTTGCTCTTGATGACGCTATTGATAAGATCGTAAGACAGATCCGTAAGAACAAGACAAAGATTGAAAAGAAGCTTAAGGATACAGCTTTTAAGGAGGCTTTTGTTGAGCCGGTTGCTGAAGTTTCTGATTATGAAGTAATCAAACGCAAGAAATTTAAGATGAAGCCTATGGATATCAATGAGGCAATTCTTCAGATGAATATGATCGGTCATAAATTCTTTATGTTTATTAATGCAGAAACTGGTGAAACAAACGTTGTTTACAAGCGTGATGATGAGAATTACGCTGTTCTTGAACCCGATAACGATTAATTTAAAAAATTGCGGGACTGATTCAGTCCCGCATATTTTGAATATTACATAAAATAGGAGGATACCAATGGATATCAATAAACAGATAATTATTGAAAAACGTATAAACAAAGTCGGCGAAAATCTTAAGAAAAATAACATGGAGTTCTATTTTGCCAAAACTAAGGAAGATGTTCCTGAAATTGTAAAAGGACTTATCAAAAAAGGCGATATTATTACTCACGGCGGTTCAGTTTCAATGGCTGAATGTGGAATAAGAGAGCTTATCTCCTCCCCTGACTATAAGTATCTCGATCGCTCAAAGGCACAGACACCGGAGGAAATCAAGGATATCTACAGAGCTGCTTTTTCAGCAGATGTTTACATTTCCAGCACAAATGCCATAACTGAGGACGGCGTGCTCTACAATGTGGACGGCAACAGCAACAGAATAGCTGCAATCGCTTTCGGACCTGATTCTGTAATCATTATCGCTGGATACAACAAGATCGTTTCTGATCTTAAGGAAGCTGAACTTCGTGTAAAAAAAGAAGCAGCACCTCCGAACTGTGTCCGTCTCGACTGCCCTACTTACTGCAAGGAAAAAGGTGAGTGTATTTCCATTTCAAAGCCTGATCATCAGATGAGCGATGGTTGTTCTGGTGACGGAAGAATCTGCTGTAATTATCTTATCTCTGCTCAGCAGCGTCATAAGGGACGTATAAAGGTAATAATCGTTGCAGAAGAACTCGGATATTAATAATAAACATAGCAAAAGCCGGTCACTTTATTGTGATCGGCTTTTTTTGTTATGATCCAGTACCGCTGTATTTCATTGCTCCATACATCCATAATTTATAGCTCAGCCAGAAGAATATACATCCGAACAGCGGTGACAGCCATGATAGAAGCGGTATATCGTCAGGACGAAGTATTACAAGGCTCGGATAGTATGCGATAAACGCTATAGGCATTATAAATGTAAAAATAAATTTGAAAACAGGACTGAATATTGTTATCGGATACCTTGCATAATCCTTGAATTTGAGTGCAAGATCCATTACATAAAATGAGTTCGTTATCCAGAAGCAGGTAGCGGCTGCGGCGTTCATGACGGCAATCATTATAAGTGATGCTGTTATAAGAAATACTATCATCTTAAATATCATTAGGAATGTCAGTGGAAGTCCGATTTTACTCCATGAATAAATGATAGTTCCAAGTCCGAAGGCAAGCTGTCCTAATCCCTTTACATCGAATACCTCTGACTGATAATAGAAAAACAAATTTATCGGACGGAAGCAGTACTTAATGAAATCGCCGGAGTACACATACATTCGCAGACTCCAGTTATTGTCGAAAAAGCACTGTACCGGCGTCAGGGAAACAAGTGAAAATCCGTATAAAAACAGTATTTCATGATAACTCCAGCCGTTTACCTCCGGAAAACTTCTGAATAATATCCAGAAGCTTATAAATCCGGCAATGTTTGTACATATCATTCCGATTGTGGATATGATAAAGTCGGCACGGTAACTCATTTTGCTTTTGAGATCCTGTGCAAGAATTTTTCTGTATATCCTGAAATAAAATCGCAGATTTTTTCTTTTCATAGCTCAGCCTCCGTTCACTGTGATTTTCCGGAGAGATACTTTCCAGAACAGACTGCTGAGAACCAGCAAAGTTATGCACCAGAAAAGCTGTATTCCCAGAGCTTCAGCAACTACTGGAATATCAGGATTTTTCTCCAGAAGTATTGTTAATGGCGTATTGTATATCGACTTGAACGGAAGATATCCGACGATTTTTTTCATCGTATCCGGAAAAAATGCTATAGGTATATTTGCACCTGAAAGCAGAAGGACTATAACCTGCTTCATGATGTTGATTCCCCATATTGATTCTGTGTAAAGACAGATAGTACCTGTCATGAAGTCGATTGCATAGTTGATAATGACAGCCATGACTACGGATACTGCGAAATACAGGAGATTTATTCCGAGCGGAACAGCTCCGTTTGTGACTATACATACAATGATGAACGTTGGCAGGAATGTAAAGAAAAACTGTGTCACAAATGTGCCGGAATACGACCAGAACAGAAAACTACGGAACCTCATCGGTTTGAGAAGATCAAGCACGATTTTTCCTGACTGTATATTGCGTCCTATTTCCCATACTGTGTACATCTCCATGAAATTGAACAGAGCAGTTGCAAGTACTAGGTATATGAGAGTATCGGAAAATGTCATGCCGTTTACGACGCTGCTTCCGGAGGAGGCATATACAGCCTTCCAGAAGAAGTAAACTACTGTAAGGTACAGCAGATTTCCGGCTACCATTACGAGCATTGCCATGCGGTATTGAAAGGATTCGAGAATACCAGCACGGGTAAGGGCGAGATATTTTTTCAGCTTCATTCTACACCCTCCTCGTATATCTTTTTTATGACCTCCTCGGTTGAAATTTCTTCGAGCTTCATGTCACGGATATCGTGGGATTTCTGTATAGCTTCGAGAACCTCCATAACCTTCGATTTTTCTTCATTGACAAGAAATGATATCCATTCATCATCAGCAGTAATTGATACAGACAGGTTTTTTAATTCCTTTTCAAGCTCCTCTGCCTGTTTTCCTATATCCCCTGCCGGACGAACCTTAAGAGTTCGATATGAACCGAAAAAACCTTTTAAATGTTCGATATCGTTATCGTAAAGCATTTTTCCTTTGTCTATAATTACGATTCTGCGGCAGAGCGCATCTACATCGCCCATGTCGTGAGTTGTAAGAATTACAGTGGTATTTTTTTCATTGTTAAGAGCATGAATGAGCGTTCTTATTTTGCTTTTCATAGATACATCAAGACCGATAGTAGGCTCATCAAGGAAAACTATCTTCGGATTATGCAGAAAAGCAGCAAGTATATCGCTGAGAGTTCGCTGTCCGAGAGACATCTGACGGACAGGCTTATGCAGCAGATCCTCAATATCAACGAGTGATTTGTAAAGTGATATCATGCTGTTATAGTTATCATCAGGAATCTGATATATATCTTTAAGAAGTCTGAATGATTCAATCAGAGGCAGCGACCACCACAGCTGTGATCTCTGACCGAAAACAACACCTATTTCCTGAGCGTTTTTTGTTCTGTCCTTATAGGGAATATTCCCGTTTACAAGTATCTCCCCGGAAGTAGGCTCCAGAACTCCGGTCATCATTTTGATTGTAGTGGATTTTCCGGCTCCGTTTGGTCCGAGATAACCGATGATTTCTCCCTGAGTGATACTCATTGAGATATTGTCAACTGCCTTGACTATCTTGTAATCCCGTGAAAAAAGATCTCTTATACTTCCTTTTAATCCTTCACGGCGGTTAAGAACCTTGAATTCTTTTGATATGTTCTTTATTTCGATTATTCCTGACATTGTTCTTCCTCCTTTTAAACAAGTACGTTCATTATATCATGATATACTATTTTTTTCAAGACATTTCCTGCTTTTTTCTGTCTGTAAGTAATTGAACATCACTTTTTCATAATATGTCCTATGACAGGACATATTGTTTGTAAATTTAGTATATCATATTAATTGTCCTATGTCAAGACTTTTTTGGAGTGTGATTACTAATGGCAAGAATTATAGACGGTGAAAAAAAGAATATGATCGGAAAGAAGGTGCGTAAATTTCGCACTGAACAAAAGATGAGTCAGCAGACTCTTGCGGATAAACTCGAAACGATTGCTGTATATATTTGCCGCGGCTCTATATGCAGAATAGAAGAACAAACAAGAACAGTTTCCGATATTGAACTTTGGGGGCTTTCGAAGATACTTGATAAACCTATAAGCAGTTTTTTTGATGAAGATAATGAATAATATTCTATGGTTAATATTTTTCTTTTTTGCTTGCAAAATCTTTTCAATAATGCTATAATAAAATGGTACAAATAAAAGACAGGAGTTTAAATATGAACTACAACTATACAAATCAAATTAATTCAATCGTAAGTGAGGTCAAAAAGGCTGTTATCGGCAAGGATGCAATTATTATCAAGGTGCTTCTTGCTATCCTCTGCAAGGGTCACGTTCTTATTGAGGATATCCCCGGCGTCGGAAAAACAACACTTGCACTTGCTTTTTCAAAAGCATTGTCTCTTGAGCACAATCGTATGCAATTTACGCCGGATGTTCTTCCTTCGGATGTGACCGGCTTCAATGTTTATAATAAAAAAACAGGTGCTTTTGAATTCCGCTGCGGTGCTGCTTTCTGTAATCTTTTCCTTGCTGATGAAATCAACCGTACATCCAGCAAAACTCAGTCTGCACTCCTTGAGCTTATGGAGGAAAAGAGCATTACTGTTGATGGAACTACATACAGGCTTCCTGAACCATATACAGTTATTGCTACACAGAATCCTATCGGTTCTGCCGGAACCCACAGTCTTCCTGATTCTCAGCTCGACAGATTTATGATAAAACTTAGTATGGGATATCCCGATTTCAGCGGGGAGGTAAATATTCTTAAATCAAAGTATAATTCTAATCCTCTTGATACAGTCAACGCTGTTGCAAACGCTTCCTTTATTACATCATTGCAGAATTATATCTCCGATATCTATGTTGATGACAGAATTTACGAATACGTTGTATCATTAGCAGCGGCCACAAGAAAACATCCTATGATAAAGCTCGGCGTCAGTCCCAGAGGTACTCTTGCGCTTATGCAGATCGCAAAGGGGATAGCTGTTGCTATGGGACGTGATTATGTAATTCCTGATGATATTTCCTATATATGCGCAGATGTTTTCTGTCATAGAATTATGCTTAATTCCAAGGCAAAGCTCTCTGATATAACAGCTGAAGCCGTTATCGCTGATATCCTGCGAACTGTTCCTGTTCCGGGAATATCCTGATCCGGCAGGTGATCCTATGCTCATAACAAAAATACTCTTTTTTGTACTTATAATTGTTTGTACATTCTTTTATATACTCTATGTGCCGGATTTTGCTCTTGTACTGCTTGTAGTCTTTATCGCTCTGCCTGTTATAATGTTAATCTCATCATTTATTCTCAGGTTTTCAATAAAGGCTGAGGTTATTGTCAAAGATACAGTGATGAGCAAAAATCAGCCGTTCCCCGTTCAGCTTTGTATTGCAAATAAAAGCTTTATCCCTGTGGGAAAGGCGGAGGCTCACATTGAGTATTATAATGTCTTCAGCAATCAGATAAGCTCTTTTTATCTTGATATGCCAATTCAACCAAGAAATTCCCAGCGTGTGACATTTCAGCTTGATTCAAAATTTTGCGGAATAATCAAAATAAAAGTCGTTAATATAAAAGTTTTCGATCCTATGCGGCTATTCAAATTCAAAACCGGAAAAAACATCATTGCTGAAGTAGCGGTTATGCCTGAGATACATGATGTTTCCGGAACAATTATGAACTTGGATCATGTCTGCGAGGAAAGCGAGGTCTTTTCTGAAAACAAGTCAGGTGATGATCCGTCAGAAATTTTCGATCTTCGTGAATATAATCCAGGAGACAAGCTTAATCGTATTCATTGGAAGCTTAGTTCTAAAAAAGATGAATTCATTGTTAAAGAATATAGCCTTCCGGTGGATATACCGTCAGTGATTTTCCTTAATCTGAGATGCTATGAGGATTCTGAATATACTCTTCCCGTTTTTGATACCCTGATAGAAACCTTTCTTTCTGTATCTCAGCTTATGCTTGATAACGAGAGAAGTCACAAGCTTGTATTTTATCACGGAGGAAAAGGTCAGTTTGTCGAAAGGAATGTTTCTTCCGCAGATGATCTTGCAGAAGTTACAAGGGATATCATAATTTCCTTTAATGACAATCTGTATTGTCTTCCGCCTAACAGCTATTTTAAGGAAAAATCAATGATGTCAATTTCTTCATTTACTATGATCACTGCTCTTCCTGACTCGGATATTTTCAGCGTTATTGACGAATGTGTGGAAGCTGATATTAAAAATACACTTGTGGTTGTAAGGTCTCATGAAGCAGCTTCTGAAATAAAATGCGGATACGCTGATATAAACATCACTCCTGTGACAGCAGGCAGAATTTCTTCTTCAATAAAGGATATAGAACTGTAATGAAAAATAATGTTATTAAAAACAGAAACGGTATTACGATCTGTGACAGTATCGTAATGTCCGTGAAAAATAAACGTCCTTATCTCAGACGTTTGGAGTCTGTTATAATTGCGGTGATCGGTTTTGTTTCCGTTATAATGTCTTTTCTGGGAATGTTCAGTTTTGTATACAATAAAAGCGCAGTTGTTATGGCTGCAGTCTTTTTTTCGATATTCTACATAGTTTTTATACTGATAAACCGAAAGGCACTCTGGATAATTGCTGCTTCTCTGCTTTTACTTGCAGGAGCTGCTGTTAAAATGATCGGAGATATAACGGAAGGCTTTAAATTTGTATATAATATTATATACAGAGAATCAATGAAAAACGATATAAATTACTATAAGTACGTTGATTTCAAGGATGAAGAACGAGCAACTACCATTCTTTTGATCTTCGGAATATGGCTTATAGCTTTTGTAATTTACTTTTTTACCATATATCATCCCAATATGATACTTCCGCTTATAGTTACATTTCCCATAATTGAAATAGGACTTTACAACGGTATAGCTATTCCTATTTTCTGGGGAACTCTTACAGTAAGTTACTGGATCGCTATGTTCTGCATAACCTCTACTGATATGGGAGAATATTCCGGCGGTTCAGGAGGCTTCGTCCGAAAAAACAATGTGTTCTCACCAAAGAGACAAATGAAGCTAAAAGTTACGGAAAAATGCGGTATCTTCATTATTGCCTCTGTAATGATCATTACATTTATAACATCATCAGTTATTAATATTTCCGGCTACGAAAGAAGCGATGAGCTTAATCGCAAGCGCCGTGAGCTGAGTGTCGCTTTTGAGGAGTTCTCAATTGAAAATCTTGCCGAAAGCCTTTCAAAAATTACAGGTGTTTTCGGGCTTTCCTTCAAATACAATAATAACAAGCTCGGCAGTAAAGACCATATCACCTATAAAAATGTTACCGATCTAGAAGTTACATTTGAACAGCCTGTAGGCAGTGCTGTTTATATCAAAGATACAGTAGGCAGCATCTACAAGGAAAATGAATGGATTGAACTGAGCAAGAAAAAATATAATGATAGCGTATTTGAAGAATTCAAGGAGAATAAAATATTCCCACAGGATTTTCCCGGTCTTTTCGCTCAGATTCTTAATCCGGGTGTAAACGATATTCTTATTAAAATTGTGTCCAAGGTTGGTAAAGAAAGGCTATTCGCTCCGTATGGAACAAAAAATGTAGGAGGACTTTCATATAGCCGTGATATGCTTGTATCTTCTCTTGATACAAAGTCAAAGGAATTCAATTACAGCTTTATTCCGATTGATGTCGGATATTATACTTCATTGCTTACAGAAAAAATTACTCTTGATTTCAATAACGCATTCGTACAGGATGAAAATTATCAGAGAAGTATTGCGCAGTTCTGTTCAGATAACGGAATCGCTTCTGACCAAATAGAAGTTGAGATTCCATTAAGCGTACATGGCAGACAGGTTGAACAATTCTATGAAAATGGACATCTTATACTTGCTGCTCTTCTTGAAAATAAATACCGTGATTTTGTATACGATAATTACCTTCAGCTGCCGGATAACAAGAATATGGATGAAGTCCGTAAGGAATATGGTGATATTATCAGCGAAGCTTCAGATGCCAAAAACGCCGCTGAAAAGCTTGATATCCTCCGCAAGATGCGTGAAAAAATGGCAGCTGATACTG
Organism: Ruminococcus sp.; assembly: GCA_017461395.1. Lineage (GTDB taxonomy): Bacteria > Bacillota > Clostridia > Oscillospirales > Ruminococcaceae > Ruminococcus. Next base: position 31,386 of record JAFTYF010000024.1, on the reverse strand, counting down.
AATATACTCTCTCTCCCGGAAAAACTCCTTCAAACCGTGATTTTGTCAACTACTTCCTGATAGAAAATCAGAAAGGATACTGCATCCACTATGCATCATCCGGTGTTCTTCTTGCAAGAATGGCTGGAATCCCTGCACGTTATGCAACTGGATATATCGTTGTTGCAGATGATTTTGAAAAGGGTACTGTAAATCCTGACGGAACGTTTACAATTGATGTACAGGACAACAGAAGCCATGCATGGGTTGAGGTGTATCTTGACGGATTTGGCTGGGTTCCATACGAATTTACAGCTGGATATACCGAAAGAACAATCAGTCATATACCTCCCACTGAGGCTCCTTCTTCAAGTGAACCAACGTCATCTGATGTTACCGAGTCTGTTTCTACTTCGTCGAACAGCAGTCCTGCCCCAACATCTCCGTATGAATCAACTCAGACAGTAACAACAACTACCACAACTTCTCCTGTCGTCGCTGGTACAGGCATTGGCGCCGGAACAGGTACTGTAAATGCACGAGCTGCAGCAGCTAAGGAATCTTCAGGAATCCCTGATTTTGTTAAGTGTATAATTTACATTATATTAATGATTGCTCTTTTAGCCGCGATGATCTTTATCAGAAGAATAATTATTCTCAAGATGAGATGCAGACGCTTCAACAGCGGAACGGTTTCTGACAGAATTAAAAATATATACCACTATTCAGAGCAGCTGCTTGCAATTCTCAAGCTTAAAAATGAGAATAGGAATTATACTGAATTCTCAAAGAAAGTTGAGCAGCATATCGGCAGAGATTACTTCCCTATCGGTGATTTCGACAAATTTATGGATATTGCGCTCAGCAGTGGATTTAGCCGTGAAACTCCAGTAGCAGAGGATATCAAATTCTGCAATGATTTTGTAAATACACTTGCTGAAAATATTTATAAAAAATCTGGTCTGTTAAGAAAAATATGGCTCAAAATAGGCAATGTAATTATATAGGAGGTTCATTGAATTGAATAACAGTAAATTTATTGCGAAGGGACTTCTTCTTACGATAATCGGAATCATAATGATTTTCTTCCCGAAAATCATAACATATACACTTTACGGTATATGTATAATTATAGCGCTTTTCTGTGTTGTCGAGATTATTCAGGGAATCACCTCCGGAGATGCCGGAGTTGTGATTCCGTCCGTTATCGGTTCAGCAGTTCTTATTGCTGTAATTATCTTCCTTCCGAAGATAATTGCTTTTGGAATAGGTTTTATTGGAGGAATAGTAATAGCAGCACTTGGAATTTCAGAGATCGTTAAGGCAATAAATTCAGATAAAGGATTAGTACGAGGAATTATCGGTGCGGTAATGCTCGTTGTCGGCGGAATATGCGTTATAAATCCATTCAATGCCGGAACGCTTGCAAGAATACTCGTCGGTGCTGTAATGGTACTTGTTGGTGCGTTTAATCTTTATGCTGCCCGTGTAATGGCGTCAAGAAAAAGTAATTCTACCTCCGGAATTATTGATGTTACCGGATTTACAAAAAATGATAAATAAAATCAGCGGCATTCCATTACGGGATGCCGCCTTTTTTAATCAATCTTTTACAAATGCTGAAAAAGCTTTATATGCCATATATGTGTCTATCTTTGATACAACTTCATATGGGGCATGCATGGAGAGTACAGGTACTCCAAGATCAATCGTATCAACGTCAAGATTAGCTATATATGCAGCAACAGTTCCGCCGCCGCCTTCGTCTACTTTACCAAGCTCGCCAGTCTGCCAAATAACATCATTTGCGTTCATAAGACGTCTTATTCTGCCAGTAAATTCAGCAGATGCATCAGATGTGCCGGATTTTCCTCTTGCACCGGTATATTTTGTGATAACAACTCCCTTGTTGATATATGCGCAGTTGTTACTTTCATTTACTTCAGGGAAAGTAGGATCAAAAGCTGCATTTACGTCTGCAGAAAGACATTCAGACGCTGAAAGTACTGTTCTGCCGTCAGAGCCAAGAGCTTCTGCGATGTCGTGAATGAAATATTCCAGATATGATGAGCAAAGACCTGTATTTCCGTCGCTGCCTGTTTCTTCTTTGTCAGTGAGGACAGTTACTACTGTATGAACGGGATTCTCACAATCAACAGTTGCACGGAGCGCGGTATAGGCACATACCTTGTCGTCGTGACCGTAAGCACCGATCATACTGCGGTCGAATCCTATATCTCTTGCCTTGAAAGCAGGAACAGCTTCAAGCTCTGAGGAAATGAAATCCGCCTCTGTAATACCATACTTCTCAAAAAGTATATTCATTATGTTAAGCTTTACAGCGCCGCTTTCTTCATCATCTTTGAATGGACGTGAGCCGATAAGAAGATTCAGCTGTTCTCCTGTTATGCCCTTTGCAAGAGGCTTTGACATTTGTGCATTTGCAAGGTGCGGCAAAAGATCAGTTACACAGAAAACGGGATCGTTTTCGTCTTCGCCGATTGATACAGTAACCTCTGTACCGTCAGCCTTGCATATTACACCATGAAGTGCAAGTGGAATAGCTGTCCACTGATATTTCTTTATTCCACCGTAGTAATGCGTTTTAAAGAGAGCAATTTCCTTGTCCTCATACAGGGGATTCTGTTTGAGATCAAGACGAGGAGAGTCGATATGAGCGGCACAGAGTCTCACACCATCACTGATTGGAGCAGTACCTACAATAGCCATGAGAACTGCCTTTCCTCTATTGTTGCGGTATATCTTGTCTCCGGGATTGAGTTTCATTCCTTTTTTGTATTCAACGTAACCGTTCTTCTTAAGAAGATCAATGGAATAGTTTACGGCTTCACGCTCGATTTTGGCGACATCCATAAATTTTTTGTAATCCTCACAGAAGCTGTCACAATCTGCAAGCTGTTCATCTGTCATTCTGTAACTGCCATGTTGTTTTTTCAAGAAAAGTTTTTCTTTCAGATTCTTAATTATTTCTTTAGTATTATCCATAAAAACTCCTTTCACATAACTGCGGATTGCTCATCACAGGCGGTATTGGTTTGATAAAAGTCTTTGATTTTATCTGATACCTCCTTAGAAATCTCGTTTACAGTATCAAGATCTCCGTTGTTATGTATTATATAATCAGAATGTGTTTCAAAGAACTCCTCATCAAGCTGTGAATTCATTCTTTTTCGCGCTTGTTCAGCAGAAAGTCCGTCACGGAGAATTATCCTCTTTTCACGGATATCCGGATCTGCAAGAACAGAAATAATAATCTCACAGAAATCATCGGCACGACTTTCAAAAAGTGTAGGGGCGTCAAGAAGTATAAGCTTTTCATTCTTTGAAGAATGAAGTCTGATCAATTTTAAAATTGAACTTGTAATATAAGGGTAAGTTATTGTATTAAGTGTTTCAAGCTTGTTTTTGTCTGAAAAAACAATTGCTGCGAGTGCCTTTCGGTTAAGTGTACCGTCACTACTGATAACGTCGCTGCCGAAAAAATCTTCAATTTCAGCAAGGCATCTGCTTCCTTTTTCGACAACTTTTCTTGCAACATTATCCGCATTGATAACTGCAAATCCGTTAGCTGCGAATACTTTTGATACAGTACTTTTCCCTGCTCCGGTCTGACCGGTAAGTCCGACTACCATAACTCCACTCAGACTATTCATAGCTTTATCACCTCAAATCCTGCCGCCCTTATAAGGCGATTATATACCGCAAGTCCTACTCCGTCAATTGACGGAGCACGGACAAATACTTTTTTTATACCAAGCTCATCAAGCTCTCTCAGTCTCTGAAAAAGCCAGTGTGCCTGTTCGGAGCTGCTGCTGCCGTATGTCATATATCTGTATGGGAAATATTTCCTATCCTCGTCATATATAAGTGAGCAAACACACGGCGCATTGAATTTTTTCACATATTCCGTAAATTCTTCTATACTTCCTTCAACCATTATAACGTCAGCGCTCGGAGAATAATGCTTATACTTCATTCCGGGAGAAGCGGCAGTTTGTCCGGCTTCAAGGTCATGAAGGATAGCGGGATCAATTATAACGTCATCGCACAGTTCAAGAAGCATTTCTCTTGTTATGCATCCTGGACGAAGTATTCTCACAGATGTTTCATTTTCAATTGATATAACTGTCGATTCAACACCGAATTCAGACTGTCCGCCGTCAACAACTGCATTAATTTTTCCGTTCATATCATCCATAACATGATCTGCGGATGTCGGGCTTGGAAGTCCTGATGTATTTGCGGACGGAGCTGCAATAGGACATCCTGAAAGCTCGATTATACGGTGCATTGTCTTGTGCGACGGAATTCTTATTCCAACTGTGTCAAGCCCGCCTGAGGTTATTGAGGGTATCCTGTCATTTTTAGGCAGAACGATTGTCAAAGGTCCAGGACAGAATCTTTCCGCAATTTTTTTGGCAAGTTCCGGAATATAGGTGGTATACATTACTGCATTAGAAAAATCTGCAAGGTGTACGATCAGTGGATTATCTGCAGGTCGTCCTTTAGCCGTAAATATTTTGCTGACTGCTTCCGGATTGGAGGCATCTGCTCCGAGTCCGTACACAGTTTCAGTTGGTATACCGACTATGCCCCCATTTTTTATAATATCAGCTGCTTTAAGAAGATCAGCCTCACTGTCATCAAGTAATATAGTTTCCATAATTTTTACGCTTCCTGACTTGCGAGCTTTGCAGCCTGATCGGCCGTAGCAAGTGCATCAAATACTTCATCAAGATTTCCGTTAAGAATATCCTCAAGTCTGTAGATAGTAAGTCCTATTCTATGATCTGTAAGACGTCCCTGAGGATAGTTATATGTTCTGATTCTTTCAGAGCGGTCACCGGTACCTACCTGCATTTTTCTCTCGGAGGCGATTTTGGCATCGTGTTCTTCCTGCATAGCCTCATAAATGCGTGATCTCAGAATCTTCATGGCCTTGTCCTTGTTTTTGTGCTGGCTGCGTTCATCCTGACATTCAACGACGACGTTTGTGGGAAGATATGTTATTCTGACCGCTGATTCAGTTTTATTAATATGCTGTCCTCCTGCTCCGCTTGCTCTAAAATAGTCGATCTTAAGGTCAGTAGGATTGATTTCCAGTTCTATTTCGTCAGCTTCAACGAGAACCGCAACTGTTACGGTCGATGTATGGATTCGTCCCTGAGATTCAGTTTCCGGAACTCTCTGTACACGATGAACTCCGCTTTCATATTTCAGACGAGAATAGGCTCCGCTTCCTTCAATGGAAAAGCTGATTTCCTTAAAGCCGCCAAGCTCTGTAGGATTAGCTGAAAGTATTTCCTGTTTCCAGCCTCTTGCTTCAGCGTACATTGTATACATACGATAGAGAGAATTTGCAAAAAGTGACGCTTCTTCGCCGCCTGCTCCGCCTCTGATTTCTATTATAACATTTTTATCATCATTAGGATCTTTTGGAAGAAGTAAAATTTTAAGTTCCTGAGCGATGCGTTCCATATCTGATTTAGCTTCCTCAAGCTCAGCCTGAGCAAGCTCTTTCATTTCACGGTCAGTAATACCATCATCAAGCATTTCCTTTGCATCGCTGAATGAAGAAAGAGCCTTCTGATATTCATTATATTTTTCAATGATAGGCGTCATATTTTTATAGTCTTTCATAAGTTGAGTATACAGTTGATTATCGCTGACTATATTCGGATCTGAAAGCTTTTCTCCGATCTCGTTATATTTTTCCGCCATTACTGCAAGCTTTTCAAACATCAGGCTTCTCCTTGATTATCTTTTTTATTCATCGTTCCGGAAACTTCTTCATCCGGATGTTTTATTTTCTTTATACTTTTTTCGATTTTTTTTCTGGGGATCATAAATTCTCTTGAGCATCCTACACAGCGAAGCCGAAAATCCATTCCGGAGCGGATCACATACATCTCATTTGAGCCGCATGGATGATTTTTTTTCATAGTCAATATATCGCCAGGTCTGACATCCATGAGAATTCCTCCTAAAATAATACATTATAAAACCGTGTACTTCTAATTATACCCTAAAATTATTATGAAATCAATATTTATTGAGTATATTTTTTTGAGTTTGTGTAAAAATAATAAAAACCCCCATTAAAACATATTGAACTCTACTAAAAAGTGAAAGGATAATGCGAAATGGTATCAAGAGTATCGGCTGAATTTGAAGCTCCAGAGCTTGCAGAGGCTTCACTTCATAGAATCAAGCAGGGTATCAGAGGAATTCATCGGACAGGAATAATCTACAATAAGCGCTCCGAAGAAAGCGTGAAGCTGAGAAATGGTACGCTGTATACTATAATTCCTACCGCTGTCACGACTTTTAATTATATTACTGCGGTTATAGAGTCTCCGGCAAGCGAGGATGTTGTTCCCGAACCTTCACGAAGCCGTACTACAAAAGCATATGTCATCTGCGAGAATGACAGCATTAACAATGTAAAGGCAATTCTTAACGCTATGGGCGGATTGAATATACACTCTGGATCATAATGTTCTATTCTGTTTCAGATACGCATATTATGAAGTATCAAGGCAACAGAGATTACGGAGGTATAAACATGATTTATAAACCAGAAGGTTCATTATACTCAGCTGATCTGAATTTAAAGCTGATTTCATCAGCTGAGGGACTCAGAGAAGCTATGAATAAGCAGATAATTTTGGAGGCAAGGGTGTCAGTCTGTGACAGTGCACATAATCTAATTGTAGATCTTCCATGCGGAAAGGGAATTATTCCCAGAGAGGATGGCGCTGTAGGTATTTCAGAAGGAAAAACCCGTGATATTGCTCTCATATCACGGGTAAACAAACTTGTCTGCTTTATGGTTAAGGACGTAAGAGTAAATGCGTCCGGAAAGGTTTCAGCTATACTTTCCAGAAAAGAAGCACAGGAAAAATGTATTGAAAATTATACAGGTCATCTTACATCCGGTGATATTATTGATGTAAGAATCACGCATCTTGAACAATTTGGATGTTTTGTTGATATCGGCTGCGGATTGCCGTCGCTTATTCCTATCGACGCTATATCGGTATCAAGAATTTCACATCCGTCCGATCGTTTTTCCACTGGTCAGTATATAAGAGCTATTGTGCGTTCCAATGAAAACGGCAGGATATGCCTTAGTCATAAGGAGCTTTTAGGAACATGGGATGAGAATGCTGCTGATTTTCATCCGGGTGAGACTGTTTCGGGAATTGTCAGGTCTATCGAGGAATACGGTATTTTTGTAGAACTTGCGCCGAATCTTGCAGGTCTTGCTGAGCCTAAGGAGAATATTCATCCAGGTCAGAGTGTAAGCGTCTACATAAAAGCTCTTATACCGGAAAAAATGAAAATCAAGCTTATAATTGTAGATACCTGCGACGATGAAACTCCTCACGAAGAAATTCGATATTTTTACAGCGGTGATAAAATAAAGTCATGGAACTATGCTTCAAAAGATTCAGAAAGAAAAATTATATCAGAATTCTAAAAAAAGGCATCTGCTTCGATGTAAGCAGATGCCTTGATTTTATGTAATTAAATCAGAATGCGATTTCTTCAGCAATTCTATGAAGATCAGAGTCATATGATTTCTTCATGGAGAGAGCTTCCTGAATATCATAATCAACAATCTTGCTGTCCTTGATACCAACAACACGGTTGCCAATACCCTGTTCGAGGAGCTCAACAGCATAGTAACCCATTCTAGTAGCTTCAACTCTGTCTCTGAGAGTAGGAGATCCGCCTCTCTGAACGTGACCGAGAATTGTAGCTCTTGTTTCGATCTGAGTTTTTTCCTGAAGAACCTTTGCGATTTCCTCAGTATGTCCAACGCCCTCAGATACTACAACTACGAAATACTGCTTGCCCTTAGCTCTCTTTTCAAGCATAGATTTAGCAATAACGTCAAGATCGTAGGGAGCTTCAACAGTGATGATATCTGTAGCACCGCAGGCAATACCTGTATTTACAGCAATATGACCAGCATTTCTACCCATTACTTCAACAACAGAACATCTGTCATGTGACTGTGAAGTATCACGAAGCTTATCCATAAGCTCCATTGCTGTATTCATTGCTGTATCAAATCCGATTGTATAATCAGTACAAGCAATATCATTGTCGATTGTTCCGGGGATTCCGATACAAAGAACGCCCTTTGCAGAAAGGTCAGCGGCACCTCTGAATGAACCGTCGCCGCCGATAACTACAAGACCTTCAATTCCGAGTTCTTCGCACTTCTTTCTTGCCATTTCAACGCCTTCTTCTGTTCTGAATTCAGGACATCTTGCAGTTGAAAGTACAGTTCCGCCGTTGTGAATGATATCAGAAACGCTTCTTTCATCCATTTTTACGATATTACCGTTGATGAGACCTACATATCCCTTATGAACGCCGTAAACCTCCATACCCTTGCTGAGAGCTGTTCTTACAACCGCTCTTATAGCAGCATTCATTCCCGGTGCGTCACCGCCGCTTGTCAAAACACCGATTTTTTTAATCATACAAATTCTCCATTCTGCTCTTGGGCATTTATTTTTAATTTACGGTATTTTACTCCGTAACATAATTCCATACATTTATATTGTACTACATTCTTTTGGAAAAGTCAAGAGTTCTTTTATAATTTTTAATATTATCTGTAAAAAACTATTCTTATTGAATCAATCCGATTTGTTTTGCATCAAAAATTTCGGAAAGAGCAATAAAACTTTCCTTTGATATTTCTATATTAATCCGATTTTTAGGCATTACCATTTTTTTAAGATCGGTAAAATAGAAACACACGGGAGTATTTCCACGGAATTTTCTGCAAATATCTGTGAGGCAGTCAGCTATATATATTTCTGATGAAGTCATTTTAAAGCATAACCGCATATTTTCTGTCAGCCGTGAGAATTCTTCCTCGCCTGCTGCGGAAGTACATACTACAGTAACGCTCTCATCTTTTATAGATATTTTTCCTGTGAGCAGCAGAATATTGTCCTCCGCAAGGCGTGATGAGATTACAGAATAAAGGTCTGGAAAAATTACTGCTTCAATTTCTCCGCTTTCATCCGCAGCTGTGATAAAGCACATCTGCTCATTCTTTTTTGTAACGTGCTTTTTAAGATTTTGTACAGTACACAGCAGCTTTACCTGTTCTCCGTCACTGACAGCCGCATCCTCTGAAGTCAGTGAGCTTATGCTTCTTGTATGCATAAGATAAGCCATATACTTGTAATCATCAAGCGGATTGCCGGAAAGATACATACCTGTTGCCTCTTTTTCCATAGACAGAAGCTTTCTCATATCATGCTCCGGAAGAGGTGGTATGCGGAATCCCGTGTCCTCGGAATCAGATGATTCAAGAAAATTCAGCTGCCCCTCTATCATTCCCCTTGAAGTGCTGCTGCAATCATCATGAATCGTTTCGTAATATTCAAGCATTTGCCGGCGATTAAGTCCGAGATTATCAAAAGCTCCGGCTTTGATAAGATTTTCAAGAGCTTTTTTGTTAAGTTCACGTCCTCCGACACGCTCACAGAAATCCTGTAAACCACGGAAATTACCATTAAGCTTTCTTTCAGCTATAATCTTTTCTGCAAGTCCGCTGCCAATATTCTTTATCGCAAGAAGTCCGAAATACATTTTCTCGTTTTCAAACCGGAATCCTTTTATACTTCTGTTTATATCCGGCGGAAGAATCTTAATTCCTGAGCTCCGGCATGAAGAAATATATTCAGCAAGCTTTCCCGCTACTGACATAACGCTAGACATCAGAGCTGCCATGTAAATTCCATTGTAGTGGCATTTAAGATATGCCGTCTGATACGATAGATATGCATAGGCTGCAGCATGAGATTTATTGAAAGCATATGATGCAAAACTCACCATTTCATCGAAGATTGAATCAGCTGTTTTCTCAGATATTCCGTTTTCTGCAGCTCCCCTGATAAAGTTTTCACGCTCCATGAGCATAACATCGTGTTTCTTTTTCGCCATAGCACGTCGGACAATATCAGCGTGACCATATGAATATCCGGCAAGCTTTCGACAGATCTCCATTACTTGCTCCTGATATACCATAACTCCGTGTGTATTCTCAAGGATATCCCTAAGCAGCGGATGTTTATACACAGCCTTATCGGGATTCTTTTTATTTTCGATATAAACCGGAATGGATTTCATTGGTCCGGGACGGTAAAGCGAAATTATTACAATAAGATCCTCAAGTCTTTCCGGTTTCATTTCGGTAAGCCAGCGTGTCATACCAGCACTTTCAAACTGAAAAATTCCAGATGTATCACCGTCAGACATCATCTTATAGACTGCTTTATCGTCAATTGGAATTGAAGATATATCAAATTCCGGTTCGATCTTGTGGATATCGTTTACACAGTCACGAATTATGGTGAGATTTCGCAGACCAAGAAAATCCATTTTGAGAAGCCCTAGTGATTCAAGCACAGTCATAGTGTACTGAGTGATAACGGTATTGTCACTTTTCTGCAAAGGTACAAGATCATCAAGCGGAACTGCTGATATTACTACTCCAGCCGCATGGATTGATGTATGACGCGGCATTCCTTCAAGCTGACCGGCAGCGTCAAGAAGCTTTTTTACTGATCTGTCTGTACGGTACAGCTGTGCAAGCTCCTCAGATTGTTTTATAGCTTCTTCCAGTTTTGATTTCGGATCTATAAGCTTTGCAACCTTATCACACAGCTGATACGGCAAGTTAAGTACTCGTCCGACATCACGGACTGCTGCCCTTGCCTTGAAGGTATCAAAGGCAATAATTTCGGAAACATACTCTTTGCCATACTTCTGAACAACATAATCCTTTACTCTCTGGCGTCCTTCAATGCAGAAGTCTATATCAAAATCCGGCATACTAACACGCTCCGGATTAAGAAAACGTTCAAAGAGTAAATTATATTTCATCGGATCTATACCAGTTATACCTATACAATAAGCGCAAAGACTTCCGGCACCTGAACCACGTCCTGGACCGACAGGAATATTATTCATTCTTGCATAACGTATGAAATCCCAGACTATAAGGAAATAATCAGTATATCCCATTTTTGTTATTACGGATATCTCGTATTCCATTCGTTCCCGTACATCGTATGAAGGTTCCGGACCATACATATCATACATTCCGTTCAGACAAAGCTGACGGAAATATTCATTATTATCTGAAACTCCTTCTATAGTAAATTTCGGGAGCTTTATATTGCCGAATTCAAATTCCACATTGCATCTTTCAGCTATTTCAGCAGTAACAGAGACTGCTTCTTCATGTCCCTTGAAAAGCTTTTCCATTTCTTCGCATGATTTAAGATAGAATTCTTTGGTTTCAAAGCTGAGTCCGCCCGGTTCACCAAGAATTCTTCCCGTCTGCACACAAAGAAGTATATCCTGAATATTGCTGTCTTCTTTATTGATATAGTGACAATCATTTGTTGCAACCAGCGGGATTCCTGTTTCGTCGGAAAGCTTATAGAGCATTGGAAGATTTTTCAGTTCATCTTCAAGACCATGATTCTGTATCTCAATAAAGAAATTGTTTTCACCGAAGATTTCAAGGTAAGTGAGAGCCGCTTCTTTAGCGCCGTTGTAGTTTCCGTCAGAAAGTAGTCTCGGAATTTCTCCGGCGAGGCAGGCTGAAAGACATATCAGTCCTTTGTGATGTTTCCTCAGAAGTTCTTTATCAACTCTCGGACGATTGTAGAAGCCTTCAATTCCAGCAGCAGATACAAGCTTTACAAGATTTCTGTAACCCTCGTTATTTTCACAGAGCAGAACAAGATGATATGGATGCTGATCTATGCCGGCTTCCTTGTCGAATCTTGTGCGTGGTGCAACATATACCTCGCAGCCAATTACGGGCTTTATCCCCTCTTTGACAGCTTCATTGCGGAATTCGACAGCACCATACATATTACCGTGATCTGTTATTGCAACGGCACCTTGTCCCATTTCCTTCACACGCTTTATGAGATCTTTGATGCGGCAGGCACCGTCAAGGAGGCTGTATTCAGTGTGAACATGAAGATTTACAAAATTATTCTGCTCCATTGTTTTTACTCCTGCTGCGTATTTCATCAGCCATTGCAGCCAGTTTTTTGAATCGGTGATTTACTCCGGAACGACTGATAGGTACAGAGAGGTTTTCCCCTATCTCCTGAAGGCTCATGTCGCGGTTTTCAAGACGGATTTCAGCAATCTCACGAAGCTCCTGAGATAATGAATCCACCCCGATGCTCTGCTGGATAAGATTTATATCATCGATCTGTTTCATAGCCGCCTTCACAACTTTATCTATGTTTGCAGAATCACAGTTTGCAATACGATTTGCTTTGTTTCTGACATCCTTCCAGATTTTCACGTTCATCAGTTCAAGAGTGCACTGCTGTGCGCCGATAAATGTCAGCACATCCTCAATACATTCGCTTCCTTTTATATATACTATATGCTGACCTCTGCGAAGAACGCTTCCTGCCGTAACACCTATATCTCCGAGAAGAACAGAAAGTTCATGGGCAAGCTTTTCCTGCGGAATAGAAAATTCAAGATGATATTCCTTTGAAGGATCGTTCACGCTTCCGCACGCCATAAAAACTCCAGCTGTAAAAACTCCGAGACTATTTGTAGCAATAATCTCGGAATTGATAGTCCTTTCCGGACTTGATATTTTATACTTTTCAAAAATTTTTCTGATAAGGTCAGCATCCTCGATATCATAACAATAAAGGACAGCTTTGCCTTTTCTTTCGTTCATGCCGCATGGTATCCGGCAATGAAAGACGTTTTCAAAAAGAGAACTGAAAATATCAGAGGATATTTTACTTTCTGTCTGAAAACAGATTCTTTCCGGTGTAAGAATACGGCTGAAAAGCAGCAGACCATAAAGGCAGGCAAATCGTTTATCCTTGTCGTTTATTCCGGAACAGATCTCTTTTCTTACTTCATTTGAAAAAGATATTTTTATTCACTCCTGTCTTGAAGATCAGAATTTTCTGTCTTTAGTAATATCACGGTGATATTTCTGAACTCTGTAGTCCTTTTCGCTCAGATGCTTAGCCATAAGTTCAGCAAATGTAATGGAACGGTGTTTTCCGCCGGTACAGCCGAAGCCTACAACAAGCTGACTTTTTCCTTCGTGAATATAAAGAGGAATAAGGTAGTCAATAAGGTCTGCAAGCTTTGTAAAAAGCTCCTGAGACTGCGGAAAACCCATGACAAAATCCCGTACAGACTGTTCACATCCTGTGCGCGGACGAAGTTCATCCACATAGTAAGGATTTGGCAGACATCTGACATCAAAAACAAGATCGCAGTCAGTAGGTATTCCATATTTGAAACCGAATGACATCATCTGAATAAGCAGTGAATCAGAGCTTCTTTCAAGGAACATTGATTTTATGTGCTCTTTAAGATGAGCAGATGCGAATTCAGATGTGTCAATGTAAAAGTCAGCGATTTCTCTGAGCTGAGAAAGCTGGTTATTTTCAAAGTCAATGGCGGCACTTATATTTCCGTTGAATTTTTCCTGTAAAGGATGCTTGCGGCGTGTTTCTTTGTATCTGTTGATAAGTACACGCTGGTTTGCGTCTATAAAGAGTACCTTTACATCAACGTCAGAATCTGATTTCAATTTCTGCCATGAATGGAATATTTCAGCGAACATATCGCCGGTTCTTATATCTACTGCAACAGCGACTTTTGTTATTGCACTTTCTGACTGGCGGCAAAGATCAACAAATCGTGGTATAAGCTTTGGAGGAATATTATCAATGCAATAGTAGCCGATATCCTCCATAACATCCATAACGCTGGATTTTCCAGCGCCGGACATTCCTGTAACTATCAAAAGCTGCATAACTGCCTCCGTTTCATTTAATAATTATCTGAGAATAATAGGTTCAAGCTCAAGAGTATACCCTGTTTTTTCTTTTACGATTTTCTTGACTTCCGAGCAAAGTTCAAGAACATCAGCACAGGTTGCGTATCCCATATTGATTACAAATCCGCTGTGCTTTTCACTGACCATAGCTCCACCGCAGCGCATCCCCTTAAGACCGCACTGATCAATCAGGAGAGATGCATAGCTGCCCTCTGGTCGTTTGAAGGTACTTCCGGCGCTTGGATATTCAAGAGGCTGTTTGGCGCTTCGTTTAGCCATGCACTCATTCATTGCATTTTTTATTTCATCAGGATCGCCGTTTTCAAGCTGCATCGTTACAGAGAGAATAACACAAGGTTTAGTAGAAAAAACACTGTGACGGTATGAAAGCTCCATGTTTTCCCGACTTATTGTTCGGATTTTACCGTCCTCATCAAGATATTCTGCTGAAATAACGATATCATTCATTTCAGTGCCATAAGCACCAGCGTTCATGAAGAGTGCTCCGCCTACCGTACCGGGAATTCCGAAAAGATTTTCCATTCCGCTCAGTCCCGCCTGCTGTGCATGGACGCAGGCAGAAGCGAGAAGTGCTCCGGCATCGCAGCGGATGATATTTCCGTTTATCTCTATAGAAGCGAAATCTCCGCCGAAAAGCAAAATAACGCCGTCAAATCCGTTATCATCAACAATAACGTTGCTTCCTCTGCCGATAATGCCGTAACGGATAGAATTATCCTTCAAATACCTGATAATTTCAGCTGCTGACTGTGCAGAATTAATGCTTATCAGTGCCCTGCAGCAGCCTCCAAAGCGAAAAGTAATATACTCGCTCAGCGGACATTCAGGTGTAATCCGGCAGTCAAGCTTTTCGCAAAGACCGGTAAGTTCATCTATATTAATCATTATGTTCCCCCTGAGGTAAATAATTGCCGGCAGCAGTATACTCTACGGACTGTGCTGACCGCCGGTATATGTAAGGTTCAGGCATCAGAATGCCTCATAATCACGAACAACTTCCTTTGCGTCAGAATCCATGCCAAGACGGTTAAGAAGCTCCTGAGCTGCATTGTAGCCCATTTTCTTTTGTCTGTTGTTCATAGCTGCAACTTCAAGAATTACTGCAAGGTTACGACCAGGCTTTACAGGAATTGTAAGAGACGGCACTTTTACACCGAGAAGCGACACATATTCAGTATCAACACCCATACGATCGTATACTTTTTCGGGATTCCACTGCTCAAGTTCTACAACAAGATCAAGCTTTTCGGTCATCTTAACTGCACCGATACCAAAAAGACGGCGTGCATTGATAATGCCTATGCCTCGCAGTTCGAGGAAGTGACGGATATTATCCGGTGAACTTCCTACAAGACTGATATTTGATACCTTTCTGATTTCAACTGCGTCATCGGCAACAAGACGGTGACCACGCTTTACAAGCTCAATAGCTGTTTCACTTTTACCTACGCCGGATTCTCCGGTAATGAAAACACCTTCACCGTAAATCTCAATAAGTACTCCATGACGTGTGATTCTAGGCGCAAGAGTAAGGTTGAGAAAAGCGATAAGTCCTGACATGAAGTTTGAAGTACTCTCCTTACTCCTGAGGAGAGGAACGTCATATTCCTTGGCAAGCTCAAGCATTTCTGCGAAATAAGGCAGCTCTCGTGTTATGATAAGTGCAGGGATTCTCTGTGAAAAAAGCAGCTGAAGTCTTTCACGTCTTGTTTTTTCGTCGATTGTCGAAAGATATGCAAATTCCATTTTTCCGATAATCTGAATACGTTCAGGATTAAAATACTCATAAAATCCCATAAGCTGAAGTCCAGGTCTGTTTACGTCGTTCTCATCAATCATGAGATCATTTGCATCCTTATGGATATAAATAACCTCGAGTTTGAATTCATCTATGACCTTCTGTAATGAAACTTTAAAATTCTCTGCCATTTTTTTCTCCATTCTCCGGATATTCCGGATTTAATGATTATCCTAATATAAAGGATTCGTATCCTTTTTTGACAAGTGCATCACGAGCTTCTACGAAGTCCATCATTGAACAGGAATCTCCTGACAGTCTTATTACGATATTAAATTCTGACAGGTCATCCTCGACCATATTTACGGCTTTTTCTGCTTTTTCAGATACAGTTCCGGAAAAATCATATACAGTATCTGCCGTATAAACACCGCTGCTAAGCTCATCAATATTGAGATCAAGAACAACAGTATTGACGTTTAGAAGCATCGGCTGGAGGATATCATTGTTTTCCATAATGATATCTGCTGCTGAAACTTCAATAAACATAGAAGAGCCGTTTTTGAGAATTCTGTCGTTGAACATATTTGCTGCGGCTGTCATTTTCATTGATCTTGCAGGCGTTGAAAGCTCAGGATCAAGTATATCAAGATCACTCTGACGAAAGCGTGGGAAAACAAGATCGCTGCAAATAACTTTTTTGAAGCCGGCGGATGATATTTCGCTTACAATATCAGCATTATAGCTGACTGCAAGATCTGAGTAAGGCGTTGCCCACGGTTTTCCCCCGGCAGAAACATCGTTGTCAATCCACTGCTCATCGGTTGTATATGTTCTGTAGCCGCAGCCGCCGTCAGTGACAGGAAGCAGGTTGTCATCGAAGATGCTTACAACAGCTGCCGGCTTATAGCCTGCTTTATTAATAGCTGAAACAATCTGTTCAAGAGTGAGCATATCAGTGGAAGCTTTTGCCGGTCCTGCATAAAATACCTCGCTTGAATAGTAAACAGCTCCGCCGCTGATTTTCAGTGGAACAGCAAGATATTCTATTCCCTGTCCTGTAGGAAGTCTTCCGATAGCAAGCTCAAGAGCTTCGGCGCTTAAAAGATCATCAGCTTTAAGAGATGCACCCTTATATGCTTCAAAATTCACGCCCTGCGGTGGGGTAATTCCCGGCATTGTTTCAACAGGAATCGTCGTTGAATCCGTAGCATTTTCAGAAGTAACAACAGCTGAAGTAGGGGATACAGCGTCTTTATCCCCTTTTTTCTTGCTGTAATTGACGAGAGGTTCAGCTACGCTGTAGCCAATGAATCCCAACCCGCCTAAAAGTAATATCGTAAGACCAACAGAAAATGCTTTGCCGGCACCGCTTTTGCCGTAATAATTTTTTTCTTTGGTCTTATATATCTTCCTTCCTTTATTTTTGAATTTCATTTTTGTCTCCTACTTGCAGTTCTTTCCGATTTCTTTATATAAGGGAATAAACTGCCATTGATATTATTCCAAGATATATTATCATTGCCGGAAATCCTCTGAAAGCAGCCGGAACCTTTGATGAGTTAAGTTTCCTGTAGGCTGCGGTAAGTATAAGTGCAGCAACGATAAAGCCGATTCCAGCTTCAAGTCCTGCTGACATATATTCTGTTATGGACGAATTTTCAGAAGCTTTTCCGCTTACAGTAAGAAGTGTTCCCATAACAGCGCAGTTGAATACCGACAGATGAATATATTTTCTTGAATTTTCAAAGTTATTTCTGCTGATAAAATAAAACGCAGAAAGAAGAATTACATATAATATACCGATGCTGATAACATAGATCAGCAGTTTGAAATCAGAATATTTTTCCGGAAGCAGTTTGTCTGCAAAATATGCGCAAACAGAGCCTGTAAATGTAAAAACTGTAATCATAAAGGCAGTTCCGACAAGATTTTTTCTGCTGCCTGCTGCAATGAAGATCGTACTTGTGCCCAATGCCTGAGTAAGGATGAGATTTGCAGCGAGCAGCGCTATCAGTTCATTTACCAGAAACATCAGCGTCACCCCTTATCTCTTCTTTTTTACTAATGACAATGGAACGTATCCAGCGATACAGTCCGCAGAACAATCCGAGGAAAATGAATCCGCCGAATGGCTGTGCAAGTCCGATGACCGGTGTACTTACATCAACTATTCTGCCGTTAATTGTTCCGTAAGCGAAAAGTTCACGGATAAATCCTGTTGTAAGCATGACAGCATCAAATCCTAGGATATAGAATATCAGCTTTATTATCATACGGTTCTTTGGGAGCTTATAAAGTTCTGCTTCGGAACGGAATATGATAAGAGAATTTACTGCCAGCAACGGAAAATAAATACCTATTCTTTCAACAGCACCCGGAAAGAATTCCTGAGCTGCCCACTTGACAGGAATGTACACCAGTGACGAGATGATGGCGTAAATGATCACCTTCACCGTGTAGGAAAGCTTTTTGGGTACAAATGATGATATCAGGACAGAAAGAAAAGTTATTGCACTGAATGCGTAAACGAGGGCAGCAGCGTTTTTCAGCGTATCACCGCAGATAATTACAGGGGATACGACCATAAGCGATGACAAAACAATATTGTTTCCGATTATACCGCTGAAAACAGAAGATCTTTCTTTATTCATTTGATGTATCCTCCGTTTTCTCATCAGAATTTTCAATTACAGTTGTGTCGACAGCAGAAAAGTTTTCTGCCGCTGTTTCAGAGGCTTCGATATGCGCCAGTTCAATTTTCTTTTCAAGATTCTTAATGCCTAAGGACACAGGTGTAAAGAGAACAGATACGATAACTATGGCGTTTTCCTTTCCGGTCGTTAACACTATGACATACGAAAATACTGCAATAAACAAACCGTAGAAGAATGCATAATACTCCTTTTTAGGAGCAATTCTGCGGTCGGAAATAATATACACAGCCGCAAAAAGCACCATATTTGTCACGAATGTATATCTGATTTCTGCCGTCGGAGATGCAGGAACGATATAGCTCAGAAAAGCTGTTCCGGTTATTGTTCCGAGAAATGCTCCTGCCGAGATATCTCTGCGGAGAATCAGCATTGCAGCACCAATAAGAAGCATAAGTATGCTTACTGAACCGGCAGGACCGCTGAAATTGCCCATAAGAAGTTCAAAATCAGTGTAATTCATTTTTCCTGTTGTATTGTATACATACGAAACTGAATTTACAAGTCCTTCAGGCTCATCGAAAATGCCTGTTCTCATATGCGGCTGTGGGTAGAGAAGAAGCTTCTTTTCCCATGATGTCAGCATAAAAATATATGCTGCCGCCGCAGGTGAGAAGATGATATTTCTTCGTCCGCCAAATACATTCTTTGCGGCAACGACTGCAAAAACACAGGCTATGCCTGCAATTCCGTAGTCCATTGTAGCAGGCATCATCAATGCAATAATGAGAGCATCGGACGTACAGGTCAGATCATCTGCAGTAAATTGTCTATTCATAAGTCGCAGACATAATATTTCCGTTATAAGTGAAACGGCTATGCAGACACCTCCGAGCACGATCGACCTCAGACCATAATAGAAACACGACATAAGCTCCAGAGCGACAAGCGTTATCATTATGTCAAGCCATATAAGGCGCTCTTTCCTGGCAGTTTTTGTCATATTCCCTCACGCCTGAGCTTTCCGGCTGCCTCAGCCATATTTTCTGCTTTGAACAGATAGCTTCCTGATACAAGAGTATCTGCTCCGGCATTGATAACGCAATCAGATGTGACATCGTTGATTCCGCCGTCAACTTCGACTCTGATATCAAGTCCCATTGAACTGATTCTTTCACGGATTATACGAACCTTCTCCACTGTTTCAGGGATAAAATTCTGTCCTCCGAAGCCAGGTTCAACTGTCATTACGAGTACCATATCAAGCTGATCAAGATATTCAAAGACAGCTTCTGCAGGAGTTGCCGGCTTTATAGCAAGAGCTGTTTTTACACCGGATTCTCTTATTGCCCTGAGCGTCTCTGCTGTATCACTTTCACTTTCAATGTGAAAGGAAATATAATCAGCCCCGCATTCTGCAAAACGTCTGACATATCTGAGCGGATCAGCGATCATAAGATGAACGTCAAGAATAAGATCTGTTGTTTTTCTCACCTGTTCAAGAATGGGGAGACCATAAGTAATATTATTTACGAAAATCCCATCCATTACATCGAAATGCAGCATTTCAATGCCGCTTTTCTCCATTCGTTTTATTTCCTCTTTAAGGTTGAGCATATCTGCGCTGAGCACAGAAGCTGATACCATATTCCTCAATTTATCACTTCTTCCAAGTTATTGCACAGCCCCGAAATATTATGCCGGAACTGACTGCGGAACACTAACCCCAAAAATCAAAATATCCGCATAATAATATTATATAATATTTCTGTCTGAACGTCAATATGTTAAAATTGTTTTTTCTTTTATTTTTTTCAGATATCGTTGGAATCAATATAGAATAATGTTCAAGCTCTTTGACATACCATTATATATATTTTTTTCCGGAGGTATGCTTTATGCTGCTTGAATTACTCAGAAATATATTCTTTTTTGCCCTTCATATCGACAGTAATACTGTTTTTCCAAAGCCGCTTTCAAAAAAGGAAGAAGAAGAATGTTTTATCAGGATTTCAGAAGGTGACAAGAATGCGAAAAACAGACTTATTGAACATAATCTCAGGCTTGTTGCACATATTGTAAAAAAATATTCTAATAATGTTTCTGATCAGGATGAACTGATTTCAATCGGAACCATAGGACTAATCAAGGCTGTCTCAACTTTTGATTATTCTAAAGGCGCAAGGTTTGCTACATACGCAAGCAGATGCATTGAAAACGAAATCCTGATGAATTTCAGAGCAGCTAAAAAAACTTCCGGAGATGTATACATCAATGAACCTGTTGAAACTGATAAAGACGGTAATACACTCACTCTCATGGATCTTATTGATGATGGCAATGATATACATGAACAAGTTGATATGCTTATCCGTTCACGTCAGCTTTATCGTTTTTTGGGAAATTGTCTTGATAAGCGGGAGCTTGATATTATTATCTATCGTTATGGATTGTACGGAAGTCTGCCGCATACTCAGAATGAAACTGCTGAAAAACTGGGGATTTCACGTTCCTATGTGTCACGTCTTGAAAAAAAGGCAATCGATAAACTCAGAAAAATGTACGATTCAACGCCATTCTGAAAAAATCATCATAAAGATGCACAATATTTTATATAACTGATTGTGCAATATGTCATGGTGACAATATCCTGAAAATGTGTTATAATTGATACAGTTATCGCTCTCTCATTTAATTCTTAAAAATCTTATTAAGTTGGGAGAGCAAATTTTTCGGGAGGATATTTCTTTGGATTTTTTAGTAAACAGCGGCGTCTGGGGAGCAATGTTCGGGGTTCCTCATGTTGTTGCCGATAACTTTCTTAAGCTTGCAACATCCGATCAGATCAAGGTGCTGCTTTATATTCTGCGATACTCAGGCAGAACGCTTACTGATGAGGAAATTTCACGCAATACAGGCGTTTCTATTAATTCTGTTGCCGATTCTGTTTTGTTTTGGCAGCAGGTAAATGTTCTTGACGGACAGAAGAATCCTGCTACAGCTGTGCAGATTCCGATACAGACGGCTGAAGCGCAGAATCCTCAGCCGGAAGTTATCAAAAACAATGCACCGCGTCAGAAACAGGATTACAAACCATCTGAAATATCAGATATACTGAAGAGTTCATCTGATATCTCGGAACTTTTCAAGATCGCTGAATCGCTGCTCGGAAACCTGAATCATACACAACAGAATTCTCTTATATGGATGTACAATTATCTCGGATTGAAAAAAGAAGTTATACTTATACTTATGCAGTATTGCATCAATATTGACAAGACAAATTCCGGATACATAGAAAAAATTGCCTGCAGCTGGGCAGAAAATGATATAAATTCGCTTGAGTCTGCTCAGTATGAAGTCCAGAGACTCACCCAACATAATGATTTTACCAGCATTATTATGAAAAAATTTGAAATGAGCCGTCGCCCGACAACAAAGCAGGCTGAATTTATTTCCCAATGGCAGAATGAGGGGTTCAGTACTGAGCTTATTGGCTATGCTTATGAGAAGACAATTGAGCAGATAAATAAACTTTCGTTTGATTACATAAATAAAATTCTTCTTACATGGAAGCAAAACGGCTATACTACAATAAAAAATGTTAGAGATGCTGAACAGAATTATAAGACAAATAAAAAATCTGCACGCAGTACATCTGACAATTCCGATGTGGATAAATATAAGGTAGTAATAAATAAGTTCTGATTGGAGGAGATAAAATGGACAGCTTTATTTTTGATAAGGCACAGTCAATAATGACAAGCCGCCGTGCTAAGGCGGAAAGTGAAAATGAAATGAGAATTGCTGAAATAAACGCTCGTATTCCTCAGATTAAGGAGGTAAATGAGGCTATTATAAATACGGGACGTGAACTTATCCGTGTTATTTCCGAAAAAAAAGAAGTTGATATATCCACCAGAATAGAAGAACTCCGTCAGTATAATCTTGGTGCACAGGAAATGTCAAGGAAGCTTCTGGAACAGAACGGATATCCGGCTGATTATCTTGATGTGCATTATAATTGTCCACG
The DNA here is from genome assembly GCA_017461395.1 of Ruminococcus sp. Classification (GTDB taxonomy): domain Bacteria; phylum Bacillota; class Clostridia; order Oscillospirales; family Ruminococcaceae; genus Ruminococcus. Next base: position 9,052 of record JAFTYF010000024.1, on the reverse strand, counting down.
CTGCAATGATACCGGTTATTTTGACGGCCGTTTCTGCGATTGCTTCAAAAAGCTCTGCGGAAAGCTTTCGACAGATGAACTGAATAAAAATGCCAACCTTGCATTATGCAGCTTTGATACATTCAGCCTCAGCTACTACAAGGGCGATGATTATTTTACAATGAAGTCGATTCTTGAATTTACGATGCAGTATGCGGAAACATTTACCACAAATTCCGGAAGTATTTTCATGTTCGGACCTACAGGTCTTGGAAAAACGCATCTTTCGCTTGCCGCTGCAAACAGGATCCTCGAAAAGGGATACAGTGTAATATATGATTCGGCTATAAATATACTCAGAAAGATAGAAAAAGAACATTTCAGCCGTGAACACAGCTCAGAAATGATCGATATGGTTATTGGTACAGATCTGCTGATTCTTGATGATCTCGGCACAGAATATGAAACTCCATTCTATAATGCAACTATTTATAATATAATCAATACACGTCTTAACAGCGGAAAGCCTTCTATAATCAGTACAAACCTCGATTTCGGCGGAATTAAACGGCGATACGATGAACGTGTTGTTTCGCGAATAGTTGCTGCGTATACTTGTCTTGAATTCAAGGGTGAAGATGTCCGGCTGCAGATAAAAACAAAAAATCTATAAAAAAACTGCTGTATCGTATGGGTGATACAGCAGTTTTCTTTTAATTATTCCTGTTCAAGTTCAAGCTTGAATGGTTCGTAGCGCTTATAAGCGGATTTATTCTTTTCAAGAGAATAATTTTTTGCAATATCGTCAATCCAGTCAGCGAATGCTGAAGAATATCTCTGCTGGATAAGAGCGTCCATGAATTCCTCAGTCCAAAGGTCGTCAGCGTTCATACGCTCTTCCAAATCGGCTTTGATGATAACATAGATCGTATTGTCATCGTACTGATACTTTTCAGCTTTGTACAGCGGCATATCGCTTCCGAAGATTTTTGTATCGAAATTTTCAGCAGCCTTTTCAGAGTCAGTTTTTTCAACCGGCTCAGTTGATATTGATTCACTGCCGGCAGCAGCTGTAGTTGTTGCGATCTTTGCAATGATCTTTTCATTTGCATGGGGATCTGTAGTTGTAGTTGTTGCAGTTGCGTCAGTAGTAGTTGTAGTGGTTGTTGTAGTAGTGGTTGTAGCAGCTGTTGTCTGTCCGGAAACTGTCGTTGTAATTGCAGCAGCATACTCTGTATATTCTTCCTTAAGCTCGTCCATTTTGGCAAGCTTTGAATCGTTATCCTTTTCTGCGTTGATCTGTTTTACATAACTGTCAGCCATTTTTTCGAGATCGTGGATCGTATCTTCATCGTACTTATTGCCCTGACTGTCAGCAGTTTTGATTTCGATATACTTAACTCTTGCATTGTTGTCAAGATAGTACTGTTTAAGATCTTCCTCAGAACATCCATTTGGTGCGTCGATACCATAATAATGCTCAAATACATGGTTTACCTTGAACTCAAAAGCAGCGATTTTTTTCAGAGATTCTTCGCCTACACCGTTATTTTCATAGTAATCACGGATTGTCTGAGACAGTGATTTAAGACCATCCTCTATCTGATCTTCCTCCTCGTCGGTGAGAGATGCATTGATCTTTTCGAATTCTTTTTCGATTGCTACAAACTGACGGCACTGTTCTGTTGCCTGATCCTGAATCCATGTGGAAGAATCCGTGCCTTCAATGTGGAACTTCTTTACGTCGTCAGGGGTAGGCATTGCGCTTGTGCTGGCAATATACTGGTTTACAGCATTGTCATACGCTCCAAGCTCAAAAGCGATAAAAACTCCGGCGGGAACTTCATATCCGTCGATTGTTGCAGCATTTTTTGTACCGTTGCCGATTGTCGGTGCGCCAGGCGCAGAACATCCGGTTGAAACAGCAGCTATTGCAAAAGAAAGTGCAGCAGCTGCAAATTTGTTCATATTTTTCATTTGAATTCCTCCGATTAAGTGAATATATTCCATATACCATATCATTATACAATATTTTTTTTGATTTGTCCATAGCAAATTGAAATTTTCTTCATTTTGTCACCTTTTGCACAAATATCAGTATAACAAGAGCGGTGTTTCATAAACTTTTTTGTTCATTCTGACTAATCATATATTGTGGTAATCCGAATTATAAAAAATTATATGGTATCGTATTGACTTAATCTTTGAATAATGGTAAAATATAAATGTATGTATTATTGTATGCGGAGGTTTTTTTTATGAACGTTATTCTTCTTGAACACACTCCAGATCCGGAAAGGCTTGTTGCTACAGCTGCAAAGCTCTGTTACTCAAGCAGCGATATAAGCTCCCTCCGTAATGGTCTTACAGACGATAAAATCAGTGATTTTATTGATATGCTTGTCTCGATCGGGCATGAAAGCGTTATGGAGCACGTCAGCTTTACTTTTGGGATTGAAGGGATATCCCGCGCCTGCTCACATCAGCTTGTTCGTCACAGAATCGCTTCATATTCTCAGAAAAGTCAGCGCTATGTCAATGAAAATGGTTTCAGCTTTATAACTCCGCCAGCCGTTGAAAATTGTCCGCAGGCAAATGATGAATTCCGCAGAGCTGTTGATTCTATTCAGGAAAGCTACAGAAAAATCGCTGACGCTTTGACGGAAGTTCACAAAATCGAATTTATTTCTCAGGGACTTGACGAGAAAACAGCGCTTTCAAAGGCAAAAAAGCTTGCCAACGAGGATGCTCGTTTTATCCTTCCAAATGCCTGCGAAACAAAAATCGTAGTCACAATGAATGTACGCTCTCTTTTTAATTTCTTTAAACATCGCTGCTGCAATCGTGCTCAGTGGGAAATTCGTGCAGTAGCAAATGAAATGCTTCGACTCTGCAAAGAGACAGCACCTCATATTTTCGCTCATGCCGGTCCCTCATGTGTTGCAGAAAGAAAATGTCCCGAAGGAAATATGACCTGCGGCAAATTCTCTGAGATCAGGGAAAAATACAATAATCTCGGGAAATCAGGCAGATAACTATGCTTGAATTCAGAGATATTACCTTAAACGACAAAGAACGTATTACTTCGGCACTGAGACAGTCTGATTTTATGGGCTGCGAATACAGCTTTGCTAATAATATGGCATGGAAGCGTCTTGCTGGTTCGAAAATTGCTTTCTTCCGTGATTTCTATATATGCTGTGCATTTGAAACAGAAGATGATATTCCTCATTTCATCTTTCCAGCCGGGAGCGGCGATTACATGAAAGTTATCGGCGAAATGAAAAGCTTCTCTGATTCTATGGGAAAACCTTTGATACTTACAGGAGTTACAGAAATGACTATTTCGCTTCTGAATGAACTTTTTCCAGAACAGTTTATTGCTGAACACGACAGAGACAGTTCAGACTATATTTATCTGTCTAGTGATCTTATTGAGCTTAATGGAAAGAAGTATCACAGCAAGCGAAATCATCTGGCAAAACTGAAAAATTATACCTACTCCCCTGTTACTGAAAAGGATTTTGATGACTGTATTTTTTTCTGTACACAATCCTACAATAACAAAATGAATGATCCGGATCATTCATCAATTGCTGAGCAGTATGCTATCAATACTTATTTTAGTCATTATAATGAGCTTGGACTGAGGGGCGGTATTATCCGAATTGATGGAAAAATCGCCGCTGTTACTCTTGGTGAAAAAATTAACAGCAACACTTTCTGCGTTCATATTGAAAAAGCTGATGCGTCTTTCCCAGGAATATATGCCGGCATAAATAAGCTTTTTGCTGAAAATGAAGCAAAAAAATTGAAATACATAAATCGTGAAGAGGATCTGGGCATCGAAGGGCTGCGCAAATCAAAACTTTCGTATCATCCGGCATTTCTTCTCAATAAATATACTGTTACTTTTAAATGAAAGGATTTTTTATATGATCTATGTTTATCTTGCAAATGGTTTTGAAGAAACTGAAGCGATAGCTCCCATTGATCTTCTCAGAAGAAGTGAAAAGAAGGTAATTACTGTCGGAGTCGGTGACAATATAATAACAAGCTCACACGGCGTAAATATTGTTACTGACACCATTGCTCAGGAGGCTCCCCTGACTGATGAACTTGAAATGATAGTTCTTCCCGGAGGTATGCCAGGTACACTTAATCTTGAGGCATCCTCTTATGTTCAGGCTGCTATAGACTATTGTGTTTCTAATAATATCTATATCGGCGCTATCTGTGCTGCACCTTCTATTCTTGGTCATAAAGGACTCCTCAATGGCAAAAAAGCTGTTTGCTATCAGGGATTTGAAACGCAGCTTGAAGGCGCTGAGATCCTTGACTCTCCCGTTGCTGAGGACGGTATCTTCATTACCGCAAGAAGTGCAGGAGCCGCTATTGATTTTGGACTTAAGCTTGTTGAAAAGGCTATTTCCTTAGCTGAATGCGGCAGGCAGCGTAAAGCGATAATGTATGATTGATATTAGAGATAAAAAACAGCTCCGTCAGTATTTTTCAGCTGTAAGAAAAGCTGAAAAAACTTTTGAAAAAGATGATGCTATTGCAAAACGGCTGCTGTCGGAGAAACTTATAAAAGATGCTGATGTTATATTGATATATGCTTCGTTCGGCTCGGAAATAAATACATGGGATATTGCAGAAAGACTCTACGAGAGCAATGCTGTGCTAGCCTATCCCCTCTGCGGTGACAATTCAGAAATGACTTTTCACATTGTTTCCTCTGCCAGTCAGCTTACTGTCAGCAATAACGGAAAGTTCGGGATTCGTGAACCGGATATATCTCTTCCCTCTCCTGTGCTGACAGAAAGATCTGTGTGTATTCTTCCGGGACTTGCCTTTACAGAAACAGGCGGTCGTCTTGGCTACGGTGGAGGATTTTATGACAGATTTCTTGCAGCGAATGTAAAGATACATAAAATTGCTCTTTCCTATGAAAAACTGGTTGTTCCAAAACTTCCGGTTCTGCCGCATGACATCAGAACAGACTTGATTGTAACCGAAGAAAGGACGGTGCTTTGCAATGCCGAATAATGACGATCTTATTAATGATATTTTAAATGAACTCGACAGCAAAAAAAGTTCTCCACCCGATGAGGAGCTTTCAGAACTGCTTTCGGCTTCCTCAGAAACCAATAACGATTATATTCCGGAAGAAGCTCCGGAATACGACGTACCAGAACCAGAGATCACTGCTGCAGAAGACGTTTTCCGGAATGATAATCAGAATTATTATCATGATGAACCAGAATATCCTGTGGCTGAAGAAGATTATCCGGAAAATACTCCGTATCAGGAAAATGAAATTTATCCGGATGAATACGCATATCCTGCCGGAAATGAATATCCTCCGCAGAGAAGTGCACCCAGAAAGAAAAAGAAGAAGAAAAAGAAAAAGCGCAGCCGTCTTCCGGGTGTACTTATTCTCACAACATTTATTTTTGCAGTTTCAATTGTTCTTGCAATGGTTATAATCGTTTTCGGACGTGATATGCTTGGTATCGAAAAAAGTGATACCACAAAGCTTATTGTTATTGAAGAAGGCGCTACAACAGAAGAAATCGCTCAGCAGCTCAAAGACGAAGGAATTATTAAATCACCGAAATTCTTCGTTTTATTCTCGCGTCTGAGAAAATCAGATTCGCTGTTCATTCCTGGTGAGCATTTTATCCGTGCAAACATGGCATATGAAACAATTATTCAGAATCTTACAACTGATGACGAGAAAAACAAAAACATGGTAGAGGTTACTTTCCCGGAAGGAATCACTATTTTTGATGCAGCTCAGATACTTGAAGAAAACAATGTATGCAGCTCAGAAGATTTCATGTTCTATTTCAATGCTGCCGGATACGGATTTGAATTTGAAGATATGCTTCCTATTGATCCGCAGCTGAAATTCAAGCCTATGGAAGGCTATGTTTTCCATGATACATATTATTTCTATGAAGAAATGGGACCGGAAAAGGTATGTCAGAAGATATATCTCAACTTCAACAACAAGATGACAGAAGATCGCCTTAAACGTATGGAAGAGCTTGATCTTTCACTCGATGAGCTGATTACATTTGCTTCAATCGTTCAGAAGGAAGCAGCTACTTCTAACATGATGACGATGGTTGCGTCAGTTTTCTGGAATCGTCTTAACAATCCGGATGTATTCCCGAAGCTTGAATCTGACCCAACTTCAAATTATTCAAATTTTGTAATCAAGCCTAATCAGGATGTATACAACAAGGCTATGATCGAAGCATACGATACATATCTTAGTGCAGGACTCCCGCCCGGAGCTATCTGCAATCCTGGTATAGAAGCGATTGACGCTGTTCTTAAGTGTCAGCCGAGTGATTATTTCTACTTTATCGCAAATATTTATACCGAAGAAACCTTCTTCTCTGAAACCTATGAAGAACACTTAAAGAATCAGGAGAAGATTGAAGAAGATATTGCAATTATGGAAGCTCAGCAGGGAGAAGAAAATGGAAATGAATAAGCTTGAAGTTCTGGCACCTGCCGGTGATGAGGAAAGATTCGGTGCTGCTGTAAGATACGGCGCTGACGCTGTATATCTTGGCAGAAAACAATTTGGAATGAGATCATCACCTCTTAACTTTGATTTTGAACAGCTCTGTAACGCAGTGAGATATGCTCATGAAAGAAATGTCAAGGTATATCTCACCTGCAATACTCTGCCAAAAAATAATGAGATCCCACATTTTGAGCAGTTTGTTCGCGAGGCTGTTGAAGCAGGCGTGGATGCTCTTATCGTTGCGGATATCGGTCTGCTTATGCTGATAAAAAAATATGCTCCTGATATGGAAATACATAATTCTACTCAGACCGGTATCGTAAATTACGTTACTGCAAGAGAACTCTACAATCTCGGCGCAAAAAGAATCGTTCTTGCAAGAGAACTTCCACTTGACGAGATCGCAGAAATAAGAGCAAAAACATCTCCTGATCTTGATATTGAAGCTTTTGTTCACGGAGCAATGTGCGTGTCTTTTTCCGGAAGATGTCTTCTGTCACAGTATCTAGTAAATCGTGATGCAAATCGCGGTGAATGTGCTCAGCCCTGCCGCTGGGGATATCATCTTATGGAGGAAAAGCGTCCCGGAGAATTCTTTCCAGTTTATGAAGATGAAAAAGGTACATATATTCTCAACTCAAAAGATATGTGTATGATAGAACATCTTGACAAGCTTGCTGATGCAGGGGTTACAAGTCTGAAAATAGAGGGACGAGCAAAATCAGCATACTACGCTGCCGTTGTTACCAACGCATACTGAATGGCAGTTGATGAGTATTATAAAGATCCTGCTAATTATAATCTTTCCGGTTGGATAAGAGATGAGGTATATAAAGTGAGTCACCGCAAATACTGCAATGGTTTCTTCTTCGGAGTTCCTGATGAATCGCAGTATTACGAAAACAGCGGCTATATCAGAAATTATGATGTTGTCGCTGTTGTTGAGGAATGCAGGGACGGCGTGGTCTACTGCACTCAGCGAAATAAATTCTTTGCCGGTGATACTGTTGAGATCCTTCCTCCGTCATCAAAGCCGATTGAACTTGTTCTTGATAAGCTTTTTGACGAAAATAATCAGGAAATCGAAACTGCCAACCACGCTATGATGAAATTTTCATTCCGATCTGATATGACATTTCCACAGGGAACCTTTATAAGAAAAACAGTTGATTGAGTGAATTTTGAAATTTTTTAGAAAAAGTTTAAAAAATCACTGGACAAATTGGATTTTTTGTGTTATAATTTTATTTAGTTTATTCATGAGGTGATAAGAAATGGGTATATTTTCTATATTCAAAAGCGGCGGAAATTATTTTGATAAGAAAATTACTCCGAAGTGCGAATACTGTCAGAACGGTAAGCGTACAAATGCCGGAGATAAAATTCTTTGCGAAATAAAGGCACTTGTTGATCCGAATTACTCCTGTAATAAGTTTGTCTACTCCCCTCTTAAGCGTATTCCTGTAAAGCAGCTTAATTCTGTCGGAATTCTCGATGACGAATCGCTTTATCTTGAATCAGCCGGAGATCGTGCTGAAAAGGAAGAAGAAAACAAAGCTGCAAAGGCTGCTGAAGAAGCAAAGAAAAAGCAGGAGGAAGCTGAAAAAGTTTCTGAAGCAAACATGACACAGGATGAAAATTCTCCTGAAACTAAAGAAACTGAAGCTTCGGAAAAAAATTCCGAGGTTGAAGAAACTACAGCTGCAGAAGAAGCAAACGTTTAATCAAATTTATCATATACCGCAGTTGTCCTTTATGACAGCTGCGGATGAATGATAAATTCATTTAATCATCTCAATGTATTTCTCTTAATTAGGATGAAATCAAATGTCAAAAAAGAAAGTAACATTATTTATTCTCTGCATTTGTGTCGTTATTGGCGTATTTTTAATAATATGCATCATTCGTGAAAATAAATTGAGACGCGCTTCCCTTTCAATAGAAAATCTTACATTTGATAATATGGAATTCGTAAGATGTAATGATTACGAATTAACTAATAATTTAAAAATATCTGAGATCATTTGTAAAACTACTGATGGCGATTGGTGTATTTTTTCTGTGGAAAACTATGAGTATGATTATGAATACGTTTATGTGCAGCTTACATGTGATGGTTATTTCTACGAAAGAATAAAATAATTTATTATGAATATGCGGGTGTGGCGGAACTGGCAGACGCACGAGATTTTGATTGCGTCACTACAGTGCATTTATCCCCTGCAAGCTCTGGGCAGGTTAATTTCAAGAGCAAAATTGAATATGCGGGTGTGGCGGAACTGGCAGACGCACGAGATTTAGGTTCTCGCGCCGCAAGGTGTGCAGGTTCGATTCCTGTCACCCGCACCAACAAAATCCCTCGAATTTTCGAGGGATTTTTCATTTGTTGATGCAGAATTCAATTGGCACAAGATTTATATTGCACACAAGGTACGCCTTATGCGTATGCCGTTTTTACGCCGATTCTCCCTCCACATACACCGCCACGCTATCCTCAAAATCCCCATTGAACTCCAACCGTACATCAAG
>JAFTYF010000023.1 GCA_017461395.1 Ruminococcus sp. | reverse complement strand
GGACGGACTACATCTAATCAATTTTTTAACGGGAGAACTAAATGAATAATCTAAATAAAGGTGCACTTGTAATCAGTGCATTGTTAATGCTTACAGGCTGTGCGGCAAATGGCACGTCAGTTAATCAAAGTAATACGCAGTTGTCTTCTACAAATATTAATGCTGCTGAACAAGAAGAATTAGAACGAATTAACAATATGCCCTATATTGATATTAATTGCAGTTCAATTGCAAAGGCACTCACAGAAAGATATGATTTCGTCGAATATTCTTCGGATTCATATATGATAAGCTTACACGCACCGATAAAGGGTGTAGATGTAGACATTGTTTCTCAAGATGGCAATACTGCTTCAGTCTTGCTAAATATTGAACCAGCCATTTTGAATACTGATAAAAATAACGAAATTAAAGAGTGTGTTGTAGATGTATTTTCCTCTATGGAATTTACATACGACCAAGAGATATGGGATTTTTTTGAAGAGAATTACGCTGAAGAAATAACGAAAACAGAGAATACAGGTTTTGCAGATCCCATCATCGGTTTAGAAAACGAAAACGAAGGCTGGAGTGTTGTTTACTGCTTCTTAGCAGAATACTGCAGCATTGAAATACGACCCTATAAATTTTACTGAGGTTAGTCATGAAACTGATTACGAAAAAAAGAGTACTCAATTGGTTCAGCATTGCAGCATTAATAGCAATGCCTATGATACTTGTATTGTCATTTTTGATTCAAAGCTCAATAATTGACATACTATTTGTTGATGATTTCAGTGATATACCTGCATCTGAGGTTGAGACGGCTAAAGATACTATGATATCTCAATTGTTAGATTGGAACTATTATCATATTTACAGTAATATGTTTACTCCTTTGTTTTACCCTTTATTTGCCACATTACCTGTTTTGTTTTTGACAAATGAAAATCATGATTACATGGCTTTTGAATTCGTCAGAACTCGAAGATATAAATCTACTGTTATAAATAAATGCTTGAAATACTCACTTTTATCAGGAGTAATAATGATGGTAGGATACTGGATTTTTATATCAATAGGAGCTTTGCTGAACCTAAAGTCACCGGAATATGATTGTGGTATGTTAATGGATTTCATTCCAAATCTCATGAATGAAAAACCTATTGTAGGAGGAATGGTTCATGGTATGACCGTCTATTTTCCATTTGGATTTATCTTTGGACTATTTGCTGCTGGTGTAGCAATAAACACTCGAAAAAGCTATTTAACTATTTTAGTGCCGCATATCTATTATCTTCTTGTGGGTAATATTTTATCAGCTTTTTATAATACCACCAACAATTACTTGCTGCAACAGCTTTCACCTTGGCATCCAGTAACAATAACCGGACAGAGTTACGCGGCATGGTATACTACATATTACTCATTGATTCCGATATTAATTATATCTTTGCTTTTGATAGCTTGGAGATTGAAAAATGAAAGTAAAGTATCTTCTCAATAGAATTGTAATCGCAAATTGCTGTGTTCTGATATACTTTCTAGTGTTTATTTCTATGATAACTCTGAAAATTGTCAGTTATAATACCCCAGTGAGTGGAATGCCGTGTTATTTGTGCTTCTGGGGATTGTATCTAGTCTATTTTTCTTTAGCTGATACAGTACATACTAAGTCTGAGGAATTGATTCGATATGGAAGTATAAGAAAGTACCTTTTCGCTCAAAATATACGCTCGCTTATTGACAATGCGATTTATAGTATGATTTTTTCTGTGTATATTTTTGCATATTCGTATATCCGAATAGGTGTGTTTAATATCAGAACTATTAGCATTTTCACGCTTACAATGCTTTTGGTTGCCACCTTCAATTCTTACATTCTTGTTGCATTTAAAACATTTTTTGCCGAAAAAACAATGGTTATATTAGGAATCCTCTTAATTTTAATGAGTGCTGTTCCGGAGTTATCATTTTTTCTTTCAGTAAGATTGAATTTGGCAAACAATTACTTCGTTAAGCCGCTGATGCTGATTACGAAAAGTCAAAATAGACTTGACAGCCTAGTTGACACGATAATTATTATAGCTGCATGGTTCTTAATAGCTACAGTAATTTTGTGTGTGATAAAAAAATGCAGGAAAACGGTATACTATAGATGAATAAGAGAAAATTGATTGAAGATGCGTTCTTTTTGGGAGTGTTCGTATTACTACATATGATTTTTTGTAGTGAATTCCACGAGATAGCAAAATTACAAATTAACCCCTCTGTTGAGGATTACATCAGATATGTTTTATCTGATACAATGCCATGGAAAATTGAAGGAGGAGAAGTATTTAGCTTCTTGAGGACTAATTTGGTTTATGAACTGATCGCTTTATTTGCTGTAAAGCCAATATTAGTTTCAAGTGTAGAATACAAAAAAGTCGAGTTACTTTATTACGGGAGCTACACTTCCTACATAATAAAGTATTTGCGTAGAATTACTATAAGAGCTTTTTTTGTCATTGGAATAAATGTTGTATCCATTTATGGTATATCCGAATTGTTTGATATAAAGCTTGACTTAGTAAATACTGCCGCTCTGCTTGTGTTTACGCTGATGATATCTACTTTAATCGTTGTAATCTCTATAGTTGATATAGCCCTTTCGCTTTTTATCGGCAGACATTACATCATTGTCTTGAACATCGGATTTATCGGAATTCTCCTATTATGTGATATGTTCTTTCCCAGAATATCATTTATATATTACGATGAACTGAGTTCAACTCTCCCATGTTTTATTGCATACTGTGTCATTTCTTTTATTCTTATCTTAATACTTGTTATGAAAGGAAATAAACATGAACATTATTACAATTGAAAACTTGATTGTCAGCTTGAAAAAAGATGTATTACTTAATATAGATCACTTAAACATTGAGCATGGAATGTGCACAGGCTTTGTAGGCAGAAACGGCAGCGGCAAAAGCATGCTGTTTAAAGCAATATGCGGATTTGTGAAATATTCGGGTTCAATTCGCGTTAACGGAAAATGGATTGGCAGAGATTGTGATTTTATACAAGATGCGGGAGTTATCATTGAGCAGCCAAATTTTATAGGGTATTTGACACCATTTGAGAATTTACAAGTTTTAGCAGAAATAAATAAAAAGATAACACACGAACAGATATGTAAAACAATGACAATGGTGGGCTTAGATCCTAAATGCAAGAAGAAAACATCAAAACTTTCGTTGGGAATGAAACAACGGCTAAGGATTGCTCAAGCACTTATGGAGGAACCAAGCATACTTATTCTTGATGAGCCATTTAATGGACTTGATGAAAGTGGTGTTTCTGAAATACGAGATGTAATATTAAATATTCGTAGAGATAAAACAATACTCCTAACAAGTCATATGAAGGAAGATATTGATATGTTGTGTGATATTGTATATTACATGGAAAATGGAAAGATAACCGATAAGATTGCAATGTAATCAAAAATCGACTACAAGATATCACAGTTGGCTTCAAAGAATCTTACATGTTGTTCTCTTGTAAATAAGATATCATCGATAATCAGATTAAAGTTTTTTCGATACAGAAGATTCAACATCTTGTAATTGTCAATAAAAAGGAGCTGCGGCAAAGCCGTAGCTCCTTTTTTGCAGGGAGATATGGTTTATATTCGTACAATGGTATCTTGAGGTGATTTTTCGAGAGGATGCTTCAAGGACGAAATAAGACAATTCTCTGCTTAATCTCCATATTCTTCGAAAAACTGCACTTAATTTCGTTTATCAGGCTCAATACAAACGCATAAGCAAAAAGCGCATAATGTTCAAGGCGACTCTCGAACATGCTCTCTTTCTCGACATCCTTTTTGCCCCCACTTCTGTTACTCCTCAAAAGTAAATGCTGTTGCCGTGACTGAACGAAATACTCAAACTCGGTGAATAAAGCGTTTTTTGAATGAGAATTAGTAAATGAGATAGTGTAAATATAAAATTGGCCCTACAGTTAACAGACTGTAAGGCCAATTTCTATAATCCGCTGTATTAATCCATAAACGATAATTTGAAAAACTTCTATATCGCTATCCACTTGAACAGCGGGAATTTTGCTTTGTTATAGTCTTTACTTTTCAGCCGAAGCCTTTTTCTTTCTGTCAATAAGCTCCATAGAGAGCGGAAGAAGAACGCCGATGATTCCGATAATGATTGCAATCACGCCGGTAGAATTCATCTCGAACACAGCTCCGGTGGGAACCTTCTCCCAGATGCCTGCGTCAGTGAGCTCATACTCAAAGGATTCACGAGGCCAGATAGCGTAGAATGAACCTGCGATCAGACCGAGAATAACAGCATAGGTTCCGTTTTTCCATTTTTTGAGACAGATAGTGATAACCTTTGAGCAAAGAACGATTCCGAGTATAATGCCGATTCCGGAAGGAAGCAGAATAGCGAAGTCAAAGTCTCTGATAGCCTGCATCAGCTCGTGATAGCCGCCGAGAATCAGAAGAACAAGGCTTCCGCTCAGACCCGGCATGATCATAGCAGCAGCAGAGATAAGGAGCGCAACAACGAAGTACATGAACTTTCCGACGCTCATTTCGGAGCTTCCCGGCTGAGGGTCGATATTAAGGCTTACAACAGTAACAGCAATAATCACTGCAAGTCCTGCCAGGAAGGGAATAATATGAAGCGGTTTGAATTTATGGTCCTCTGTTCCGGCTTTATAAATCATCGGGAGACTTCCAAGGACTACGCCCATAAAGAAGAACTGAGTCTGTACATAGAAATTCGAGAAGCAGTAGTCAAGCACGAACGCTGAAAGCAGAACTCCGATAGCAAGACCGATGATAATTGTAAGGAGGAAAACAAAATTTTCCTTCAGCTTTTTTAAATTAAGTGTGATAGCTCCCATCAGCCGGTCGAAAACCTTCATGATAACCATCATGGTTCCTCCGCTGACGCCGGGAATAGCGTTTGCGATGCCGATGACGACACCCTTTAGCACGTTGATAATATGTTCCATTTTTAATGCAGTTCCTTTCATTTATTGATGGGTTGAAAATCATAACTGTTCCAATTATCTCATAAATCCTGTAAATAGTCAAGTGTTTTCAAATATAAATTAGTTTTAACTATATATTCATAAATATGCTCCGATAAAACAGAACAGCGCACCTGAACCGTGCGCTGTCTGCGGAAAATTATACATGGACTTCATTCAGAATATTCATGAACTCCTCACCGGTGATAGTTTCCTTTTCGAGAAGATAATGAGCAAGCTCATGGAGCTTATCCATATTTTCCGAAAGGATTCTGACTGCCTTTTCGTGAGCATTTTTTATCAGCGCATTGACCTCCTCGTCGATCTTAGCTGCTGTTTCGGAAGAGCACGCAAGAGAAGCGTCTCCGCCGAGATACTGGTTGGTAACCGTTTCAAGAGCCATCATATCGAAGCTGCTGCTCATTCCGTAGCGGGTGACCATAGCTCTTGCAAGCTTTGTTGCCTGCTCAATATCGTTGGAGGCTCCTGTAGTGCAGGTATTGAAGATAAGCTCCTCAGCAGAGCGTCCTCCCGTAAGAGTCGCAATACGGGCAAGCGCTTCTTCTCTCGATATGAGCACCTTGTCCTCCTGATCGACCTGCATAGTATATCCGAGAGCTCCCGAAGTACGGGGAATGATCGTGATCTTGTGTACGGGAGCTGAATTCTGCTGCTTGGCGGCAACAAGGGCATGTCCGATCTCGTGATAAGCTATGATCTCCTTTTCCTTGGGCGATATAACAGCATTCTTGCGCTGATATCCTGCGATTACGACCTCTACGCTTTCCTCGAGGTCTGACTGAGAGACAGCCTTTCTTCCGTTTCTGACAGCTCTCAGAGCTGCCTCGTTGATGATATTGGCAAGCTCAGCACCAGAAGCTCCGGCAGTTGCCCGGGCGATGGCATTGTAGTCGATATACTTTTCCGTCTTTACCTTGCAGGCATGAACCTTGAGGATAGCTTCTCTTCCGCCGAGGTCAGGCAGCTCAGCCGGAATACGCCTGTCGAAGCGTCCGGGACGCAGAAGCGCTGGGTCGAGCGATTCCGGACGGTTGGTTGCCGCAAGAATAACGACGCCCTTTTTGCCGTCGAAGCCGTCCATTTCGGTAAGAAGCTGATTGAGAGTCTGTTCACGCTCATCATTTCCACCGATGTTTCCGTCACGCTTTTTGCCGATCGTATCAATCTCGTCGATAAATACAATGCAGGGAGCTTTCTCATTTGCCTGCTTAAAGAGGTCACGAACCTTAGCCGCACCCATGCCGACGAACATCTCTACGAACTCAGAGCCTGAAATCGAGAAAAACGGCACATTAGCCTCGCCTGCGACAGCCTGAGCAAGAAGCGTCTTGCCTGTTCCGGGAGGTCCCACAAGGAGAGCGCCCTTTGGCAGATTAGCTCCGATCTCAGCATATTTCTGAGGATTGTGCAGGAAATCCACGATTTCCACAAGAGCCTCCTTAGCCTCGTCCTGACCGGCAACATCGGAAAAGGTCTTGCCTGTCTGTGATTTCACATAGATCTTGGCATTATTTTTGCCGAAAGACATAGCATTGGGCATGTTGCTCATACGCTTGTTCATGCCCTTCATGAAGACATTCCAGATCACCATGAGCAGTACGATCGGAAGTATCCACGAGAAGAAGAAGTCAAGCAGAGGGTCGCTTTCCTCATAAACGCTGGTGAATGCGATCTCACTTTCGCTGTTATACATACGTTCAGTGAGGTTCGGGTCATCCATTTTGCCCGTCGAGTAAATCTGTTTGCTGCCATCCTCATCATCGGCAACAAAGAAGATCTGCTGATCCTGAATCTCTACCTCAGAAACGTTTCCTGCGTCTATCTGCTCGAGAAAGTAGCTGTAGCTGGTGCTTTTGATCTGCTGATTGCGGATCATAGGCGAAATAACTGCATTAAAAACAAAAATCAGAAGAAAACCGATGATTATGTAATACATCAGCGATTTCTTTGGATTCTTCTCCATTTTCATTACAATAAACATCTCCTTTTGTATAAACGATGTTATAATTGTAACATATTGCAGACTGAATTTCAATGAACGTTCGGTGTTATAGATGAATATTTGGTGAAAAGAGCACAAAAAGCGGACAGCATTAAAGCGACTGCTCGTACAGAAGTATATACGTGTAATATTGAGGAAAACCCTTTTGAAAAAGGGTTCTCCTAACCGTCGCCTGTCCCCTCTGTCAGCTTCGCTGACATCTCCCCACACTGTGGGGAGTCATCCTCAAACTCCTTTC
>JAFTYF010000022.1 GCA_017461395.1 Ruminococcus sp. | reverse complement strand
TTTGCCAAATTGGACTGAAGATAATTCCTTGATGGATTTTCTGACAGGGCTGTAATATTATGTTGAATCAATCGAAGACATCTGTGCGGCTTTTCAGCACATTCGACTCCGTTTCAACATAATTCTTTTTGACACATAACCTTTAATAATAGGATCAAGGAAATAACTCATTACAGTTCTTTTGCCTGTTTTGATTTCTACACTTCCTGAAAGACCGGAAGTTAAATTAATACCTTTCGGAATATCTGTAATATCAATTTTCACAAGATACACACTGCCTAACTGCTCGCTTGAAAATGAACTCGGACTGATGTGTTTAACTGTTCCCTTGACGGTTCCATACTTGTTATATGAATAAGCTTCGAGTTTTATTTCAGCTTCCATTCCCATTTCTATATCTGCTATATCCATATTCTTGACATAGCAAACCATTTCAACAGGAGTGTTATCAGGAACAATCGTTACCAAATCCTGTGCGGAAGTTACAGTTTCGCCAAGTGTATTCACTGCAACGCTGTTAACGTAGCCGTCAACAGGGGAGGTAATGTTCTGGTATTCTTTGGAAAGTCTGTACTTTTCAAGATTTGCTTCAATTTCATCAAGCTGACTGCTGATCTGCGAAAGCTGAGAGTTAATCTGAGCACTGTATTGTGTTTTGGTATCATTAATCTTTATATCCGCTTGTTCCATAGCAAGTGCATTTTGCTGAACCACAAGCTCCTGCATTTCTCGTTGCCTTCTTGAACCATTTGCTTTATATTCTTCAAGCTGTATCTGAGCTATCTGATGATTCAAATCGGCATTGGATTTTTCTTTTTCAAGATTAGCAAGTGTATTCTTATAATTCGTGTTGCTGTCAAGAATTGCTTGAATGTATGGCTGAAGCTCAGCCTCATAGTCAGTAATCTTCACCGTTGACATATCTTTGCTGTCTTTAATCATTGTATAGATTTCATGCTGTGTTTCAAGAATCATCTTCTGACTGTTAAGCTGATTAACATCTATATCCAGAGCTTCTGTATCAAGTTCAATAAGAATATCACCATGATTTACATATTGTCCTTCAACCACATTAATAGCTTTAACAGTACCGCTTGAATATGATTTTACAACATTAATGTTTCCGACAGGCTGAATACTTCCTGTTGATGTAACAACAACATCGATTTTCGAACAGCATGCCCATATTATTGCAGCTATCAACAGAGTAAATATACCGACAATAATCACAGTTCCTGCTTTATGTGCAGGACGTTCAATTATTTCAAGGAGTGATGGCATAAAGTCATATTTCAGTTCTTTATCACGTTTTTTGCTATGTTTCAGAACATATTCTGTAAGCTTATTATCCATCTACATCACCTCTTTGCTGCTGATTGTAAAGGTGACAGTATAAGCCCTGCTGTGCCATAAGATTATCATGAGTATCATATTCTACAAGACTTCCCTTATCAATAACCATTATTTTCTGTGCTTCTCTTAAAGTTGAAAGTCTGTGAGCAATAATAAGAACTGTTCTGCCTTTGCATATCTCCTTAAGGTTATTCTGGATAATACTTTCAGATTCATAGTCAAGAGCTGATGTAGCTTCATCAAATATGAGTATTCTCGGATTATTAAGAATTGCTCTTGCAATAGCTACTCTCTGTTTCTGACCACCTGATAGTCCCATCCCTTTTTCTCCGATAATTGTATCATATCCGTTTGGAAGCTCCAGAATAAAGTCATGCGCACCTGCAATCTTTGCACAGTGAATAATCTGTTCCATACTTGCTGTAGGGCAGTGAATGGAAATATTCTCTGCAACAGTACCATTGAACATAAAGTTTTCCTGTAATACTACACCTATCTGTTTTCTGAGCATAGCAGGATTTACAAGGGAAATATCCATACCGTCCACGGATATTTTACCGGCTTCTGGAATATACAGACGCTGAATAAGCTTTGATATTGTACTTTTACCCGAGCCGCTTCGTCCTACAACGCCTACAATAGTATCAGGTTCGATCTCAAAGCTCATACCTTTAATAACCTCGCCGCCTTGTGGATTGTATCTGAAATGTACCTTATCAAATGCTATTCTGCCTTTGATTTTAGGCATAGCTGTCTGATTTGTATTGAGAATAGGTTCTGGAGCTGTATTGAAAATATCTCCGATACGCTTAACTGAAAGTGCTGCCTGCTGATATTCCTGCCATAATTGTACAAGTCTGAGGACAGGGCCGCTGACTCTGCCTGAGAGCATACGGAATGCTACAAGCTGTCCGACGGTGAAATTACCGTCCATAACAGCTTTTGCACCGAAGAAAAGAATTAAAAGGTCAAACACTTTCTGAATGAACTGACCTGTTGTGCCTGCTGTTGCTGAAACCATTGATGTCTTATAGCTCGCTTTTACATAATCAGACTGCAAATCTCCCCATTTTTTCTCAAACTTTGGTTCAAGGGCATAGGATTTTACTGTCTGAACACCTGTGATTGATTCTACGAGGAAAGACTGCGTATTTGCACCTGTTTCAAACTTCTCATCAAGACGCTTTTTGAAAAGAGGTGTAACAATTGCTGAAAGTATTGCATACACAGGAATTGAACAAAGCACGATAACTGTCAGCATTTTATTATAACAGAAAAGCACCACGATATATACAATAATGAAAACAAGGTCAATCATTGAAGAAAGTGGAGTTCCTGTAAGAAAGCTTCGTATACTGTCAAGTTCTCTTACTCTTGCTACAGTTTCACCGACTCTGCGTGATTCAAAATATTTCAGCGGTAATGCAAACAGATGCTTGAAAAGTTTAAAACTAAGCATTACATCTATTCGGTTGGTTGTATGTGTAAACACATAGTTTTTGGCAAGTCCCAGGATTAATTCGTATATGTAAACGATTGCGATGCCTATTGTAAGCACATTCAGCGTTGACATACTTCTATGAACAAGGACTTTATCTACAACGACCTGTGTCATAACAGGAGTTAAAATCCCTAAAATCTGTATAGTAAATACTGCTATCAGTACCTGAATAAACTCCTTTTTGAATTTCAGAATTGTAGGAATAAACCATTTGAAGCTGAACACTGCTTCTCTGTCGGCAATTCCTTTCTTGGTAATCAGAATAGCTGTTCCGTCCCAGATTTCTGCAAGTTCTTCTCGTGATTTGATTTCAGGCTGTGTTTTGTCTGCAAAGAGAATCATATATTTGTCCTCTTTGGATTTTGCAATAATGAAAAATTCATTATTTTTATCCTTTGCAATTATTGGTGCTGTTACAATTTTCAGCTTATTCAGCTTTAATCTGCATAGCTTTGCTCTCATCTTCAAGGCTTTTGCAGACTGGATAATTTCAATTTCACTTATTTTCTGTTCTTTATCAAGGACAGAAAGATTTTCTGCCTGTTCCTTTGTAATTGGAATGCCATGAAATTTCATGACTATCATAAAGCATGACAAACCGCTGTCTTGCTTTTTTGTCATTCTTCTACCTCCTCTTACACAATAAAGTGCAGCAGCATTATGCCACTGCACTTAATATTGTAATTATTATACTGCTGAATTAACAAGAAGCTGATTCAATGCTGTGTCGGTAGTTGTATCTGTTATATTCGCTGTATCATATACATTTGCTTCATCTGCAAATGCTGACATATTTTCAGTCAGAATCATTACCTGAATATCTGTCTGATCTGATATTTCATCTGCTTCATCTGCAACTGTTGTGCTTTCTGTTATTTCGCTGATAATTGTGTTGTCAACAAGTTCAGTTGATACTGAATCCTCTGCATAAAGCTCTGTGAGAAGTTCAGCATTTGACTGTGCAATTTCGTCCTCGCTTACTTCAGGAATATCAGGAAGCTTGCTGAATTCAAGTTCAAATGTATCCTTATTTACAGAGGCAATTGCACCGTCTGCAAATTCAAATGAATATGTACTCTGTCCCCATTTGAAGCTATCGATAGTGAGCGTATCTTCTGTATCGTTTACAGTAACAAGGAGATTGCCCCACTGGTCAACAATAGTTACTTCATCTGAGTTGATGTCAGTAAACTTGACAATGCTCTTATCTGTACCCCATTCGTTAATAGAATCGTTGCCGTAACCCTTAGCGAAAATATATGTATCAGTACCATTACCGCCGTTGAGAACGTCGTTGCCTGTACCGCCGTCAAGTGTATCGTTACCATTTCCTGCACCGATACCGTCATGACCGTCATAGCCACGGTAAATAATATCCTCATTTGTCTGAATACCCAGCCAGTCGCTGTTTTCTGTACCTTCAATTGGTGCAAATGTAGCCTTGATGTCATACTGACCAAGAACTGTGCCGTTATCAAACTCAAATCTGAAATCACGGTTGCTGTTATAATCGAAGAAGTGGTCAATAATAAGACAATCTGTGGAATCCTCTGAACCAAAGTGGATAATAAGGTCGTTATGAGCATTTCTTGTATTTATCATTGAGGAAGCATTATACCCCTTGATGATAATTGTATTTACGTCAGATGATGCATTGATTGTATCAGTATCATAACCCTTGCCGAAAATATATGTATCGTTTCCGTGGTCAGCCTGTAAGTAGTCATTACCTGCTCCACCGTCGAGAACATCGGCACCGCCACCGCCATAAAGCATATCATCGCCATTGCCGCCGTTGAGATATGAGGCGTGGTCACCGTCGTAAATTGTGTCGTTGCCTTCTTCACCAAAGAGTACGTTTACGCCGTTACGTCCAAGAACGAGGTCATCACCGTTTCCGCCATACATGAAGTCGATATCTTTACCGCCTGCGAGAGTATCGTTACCATCTCCACCGTAGGAGATATTGAAGCCATCGCCTGTTTCGATGTAATCGTCAGCAGCTGTGCCTTCAAATACTTCACGATTTGTAATGCTTTCCTCAGTATCTGAACCACCTTCAAAACTAAAGTTGTAGTTAAGGGGATTAGTAAGGAAATCGGGAAGTGAAACAGTTTCGCCTGTTTCTTTATTTGTGAGAACAAAGCCAAGTTTTGCATTAATTGATGCTTCGTAATCATCAGCACTGAGTCCATCTGTAAAGATAAGCTTATTGTCACCCTTGGTATCTCTGATTACATCGTTGCCGTGGTTTGCATCAATGTAGTAGCTGTCATTGCCGTCGCCACCGTTCATTGTGTCATTGCCTGTGCCGCCATAGATGAAGTCATTGCCGTTTCTTGCGTTGATTGTATCGTTGCCAGAATCACCCCAGAAAATCTCGCTTGCATTTGTTCCGTTTATTGAATCATTTCCATTTGTTCCTAATACAGAGTCAGCGTTGGTAATTGTTTCCAAAGTTTCTGCATACTCAGAATACCGTTCTTTAAAAGCATCAAAACAATTTGTACCGCAAGCCCTATCATACGTTTTCAGATAAGAACCTATACTGAAAATCATTGCTTCAACATTATTCCCCTGCATAGCCGCATTCTCAATGGTTATATCTATATATTCCTGATCGATTACAATATTTCCGTTTTCATCGACCTTTTCTTCCAGATATTCAATGTATCCATTCCCATCAAGTTCGTTATCAAGCAGGCTTAAGTAAAGGCTTTCAAACTGAACATACAGTTCTTTCAGAATAGGAGCGGCATTACTGTTTGGTGTTGTACTGCCGTCAGAGCCTATAAAACTTTCAACGCCCATTACTGCTTCTATTACATGCAAATCCCTTGCATCAACAGAACCTCCTCTTGAATTTGAGAGTATTTCGTTTGCTCCGGTTATGAAATACAAGATTTTCTTTGTTATTATTCTCTTTTCAGCAAAATCGTCTGCTTCCCTGAAGGCTTCTATCAATAAATTCAACTTTCCGCTTTCATCTGCGGCAAGTGCATTGCTCAGACTTGGCATATTTCCAAACGAAGTAAGTGAAACACCATCACCTTCAATGTTGAGTTCCTGTGAATCAAAGCTATGCGCTTCGAACCAGTGTTCAGCTATTTCAGTTATTCTATTATCTGTAAATTGAACTTCAGCACTGTCTGTGATAATTGTACCGCTTTCTGTTTTATGATTTTTATTTTCTGTAGTCAGACTAATTGACTTTATTCCAAGCTCTTCCAGAGTTTTAAGTTCACCTGCATCAGTTTTGCCATTTCTAACCGTATCCTGCCAAACAAGAAGTTTATTAAACTCAATATCATTTTCATCAATAATGCCGTCATGGTTTGAATCAAGATCAGCAAGTGCTTCAAATCCATGTGTAGACTTCTGACCATTTGACATTATTACACTGTCTCCGAAAAGCTCACTTCCATTGTCGATAATGTCATTTTCATTTCTGTCGTATGCAAGGAAGCCTTTCCCATTATGAATCCAAGCTGTCTTTTCAGCAAAGCCATTATTATCAAGGTCGAAATAAACACCGTTATCAACGTTTACGAGTCCATCATCGTTTGATGCCCCATTATCCGAAAGATCAATTACAAGCGGATCACGAGGTGGCTGCGTCTTTTCAGCTTCTCGATACTTTTTCGCTTGCAGGTTTTTAGAGCTGTTATGAACTTTGCCCCATATACTATCATAATTGCTGTCGCCGAAGCTGCTGTTTATAGAATCTTTATCAATTTCCACCTCTACCACATCTTCGTTAACGACAAAAACGTAACGTTCTGATACATCATCAAATTCCAAGTAATAACGTTCATACGACTCATTAAATTTCATTATAGTAAATACATCATTCGTATCTTTTATCTTAATATCAAGTGCACCTTCTATCGTATCAGACAACACAAAATCCAGTTCATCCAGAATAATATCTTTACAATAAATAAAATTATTTCCATATGTATCAAATATATAATTCTGATTACGAGATTTAGTGATTATATATGTATCGCTGTCATTTCCACCATATAGGTAATCTGTGCCCTTACCGCCGTCTAAGGTATCACTACCATTTCCTCCGTAAATATTATCATCTCCAAAACTTCCTTCAAGGGTATCATTGTCATATCCACCCCATATGTTGTCAGTTCCTATACCGCCTGTGATGACATCATTGTCCTTGCCTCCAAACAGATAGTTATGACCGCTTGAGCCATGAATTTCATCGTCTCCGGCATCTCCCCAGACATGATCAGTGCCACTTCCGGCTATAATGGTATCGTTTCCTTCATAACCGTATATCCAGTCATTTCCTGAGCCACCATCAATTATGTCGTTACCGCCTCCACCGTATATTGTATCATCGCCACCCAAACCATAAATAATATCAGATCCATCGGTTATCATAGAAAAACTATCTTCATCATCTCCATAGATTATATCCTGACAAATTCCGCCATAGATTGTATCATTTCCTTTTCCGCCAACTATAGAGTTCTGATTATTACTATTATCTCCACTTCCATATATATCAGATGCTCCTAAAAGCGTATCATTTCCCGTTCCACCGAAGATTCTGTCATTTCCGTTATTTCCCCATATCCTATCATTACCTTCATCACCGTATAATTCATCATTATTGGAACCGCCAACTAAAAAATCGTCTCCTGCTCCACCATGAAAATTTGCTGTTACCAAATGATAACAAGTAATAACATCGTCACCAGTACCGCCATGAACTTCATCTGAATGCAATCCGATATAAATATAATCGTTGTAATTTGTTCCGTTTATCACTTCAACAGAATCATTAACATAGATATAACGAATATCGGTTACTTGTATTTCATGCTCTAACCAATTTTGATAAGAACCAAAAGCATGATATTCAAAGTCACCATATGAACCTAATAAACAGTATCTGTTAAAAATATAGCTTAATTGATTTTTTAGGAATTGATCGGTTTCGAAACGTATATCATCAGACAAATCAGTAATATTAGTTATATACCTCGCTATAGGATTAAACAACGTTTGGAATATAATCGGGCTACCTGTAATAAAAGAAATACCAGAAAATACGATTCTAAATACCGCTGTCTCTACATTGAATGAAATATCAATATCCAGCTCATTGGAGAGCTGTTCCGATAATTCTTCAAGGAATTCAAGAGAATTATAACTAAGGTAATCAGTGTAATCAATTTCATCAACCAATTCAGAATCGAATGCCTTGACCAAAAGGTCTCTAAGATCATGCATCACAAGTGTAAGATTAAAATCATCATCATTACAGAGATTTGATGCGATTTTCTTAGTAACATCATTAAGAAATAAGGTTAAGAAACTTGGAGTAGTTTCCTGACGCAATGTTCCGTTACCGTTAAAAAACTCTGCTGGCATATGAGTTCTTATTAGTTCTTTCATACTGTTAATCTGCATTATCGAAGAACTTACACAATCAACATCAATATACATCTGCTGTATACCAGGAAGTCTATTCATTAAGCTTCCAACAATACTTGTAGATGGAAGGATGCTTGTTATTTTCGAAGCATTTGCAGCAATCTCAGAACTATGCATATCAATGAACTCCTGAGAAAAGCCTTGTCCATCTACCGAAACACATCTTGATATACTATCAGTTCCATCATACATAACAGTTACATACTGTGCCATATTACCTGCTGTGGAATGTCCGCTGACTGTAATTTCAAGATTAGATGTATCTACGTTATTATTCCTTAAATAGTCTTTAGCAGCCGATATTGCTTCTTTGTAAAAATCGAGAGCTCTTTCCTGTTCCTCCGTTTTTTCTACAAAAGCACCTATAAAATTATCTGCCCATGTACACATTTCTTTACCATTATATTCATATTCACCTTGAGCATAATTGCCACCGAAAATCACATATACTTCATTTGTTTGGGGGTCAACCAGACATACGGAAGCTGTTGTAGTCATATCATAGTCTTTGCCAGGATAAACGACAACTAATCTTGAAAGAACAGAATCAGATTTAATCCAATCAAGAATTTTATTCATTCCCAATTCTTTATCACTTAATTCTAAGACGCCATTAAAACAGGTGGTTTTACCTTTTTCAATGATTTCTATAGCTTTAGACACAGTGGGGAACTCATCATCTTCCCAATCATCTAAAATATCAGAAAAGCTCCCATAATATGCCAAAGCATCAAGTAGTATCAATTCTTCGTAATTAAGCATTATATAACCCTCCTATTATTTTTTGAAACTTATAGTTTCATTTTTTACTTTATATTGCTCATATCCATTTGGAATTCCATTTCCATTTCGAAATGATTTTTCGTATTCATTATAAAAAACATCTTCATAAACCCTTACTTCTACTTTTATTGATGAATCTGATATTTCTTTATTAAACTGTTCGTATATTAAATCCATAGTCGAGTTATCTTTAAATCGTTTTTCAGGTATCACAATTATGTAATATCCAAAAACATCATTTTTATATAACATATCACTCAATCTATCATCACTAGCAAAAGTAAAATCCGAAGCAAATCCTTTATCGCAATTCACATCTGATATTTTGTTGCAAATTGAAAAAAAATCTCCATAAAAAATATTATTTGTTATCGTATCCATATGGTCTTTAAGCCAGGGCTTTACAAGTTCTGTCATATACGTGTCCCATTGAACAATATATTTTTCTGTATTTTCGTTAAGTGTAACTCGAACTATATAAGGTTCGTCTAAATTTTGATTGGTGAGCACAAGCTCAACATCACACCAATAATCTTGAACTACACCTGGTACAAAGCTATAATTTGCATCCTTTTCACTACTAACAACTTGGAACTCTCTATCATATTTATTATTCATATATTCCAAAGCCACATCTGCTGCCTTATCGGTATCAAGTGATTTATATTCATCCCTTTTGTTTGGAGTTCTATCACAGCCACATATTACACCAGAAAGCGTAATCATACAGAAAAATAAACTTAATATTTTCTTTATCATAAAATTTCTCCTTTCAATTTAATTCTAAATTAATATAGTATTATCACAATAGCACTTTAATACACTGTTATATTATACCAAATAGTTCCATATAAATCAATATTATTTTTATAAATTCATATTATCGCAACACGTTTTTGTGTAATTCAAACAAAACACAAGAACAACCAGCGCTTGTGCTTTGTATCTTGAATTCTATCATTTCCAGAAGTAAAAGTTATTGAGAGTATTATGATATAAAAAACGCCACACTTGCTTTTGTTGCTCGTATGGCGTTTTGATTTGTATTCATTTTATAAACAATGTTTGCTCTCAATCGGTTTTATTTCTTCCCTATGGGTGACTGCCATATGCCGTCCTTTTTTGTATCCTTATTTATAAATTCTACGCCTGTTTCATTCAGAAAATCCTCCACAATAAACCGGGGACGTCCCTTCACCTCTGCGTAAATTTTTCCGACGTATTCGCCGATGATTCCCAGACAAAACAGCTGAAGTCCTCCGATAAGCCATATCGAGCATATCGTACTTGACCAGCCTACGACCGAAGCTCCTGTAATCTTCACCACAAACGACCATATAAAGGCAAAAACGCTGATTATCGACATAACAAAGCCAAGCGACGTGATAAGCTTCAGCGGCTTCGTGCTGAACGAGGTTATCCCGTTTACCGCAAAGGAAATCATCTTCCGCAGCGGATATTTGCTTTCACCGGCAAGACGTTCCCTGCGCTCATAGTAGACCGAGCAGCTCTTGAAGCCGATGAGCGGAACCATTCCTCTCAGAAAAAGATTGACTTCCCTGAACTCCGCAAGCTCCTGAAGCACACGACGGCTCATCAGGCGGAAATCTGCATGGTTATAGACCACATCCGCACCCATTACCTTCATGAATTTATAGAAAGCCTCAGCGGTGAATTTCTTAAAAAAAGTATCAGTCTTACGGGCGCTTCTCACACCGTAAACGACGTGATTTCCCTCATAAAAGCGTTCAAGCATTTCGTCAACAGCGTTCAGATCGTCCTGTAAATCGGCATCCATCGTGATACACACGCCGCATATATCCTTGACGGTCATCAGTCCGGCAAGAACTGCATTCTGATGTCCGCAGTTGTGGGAAAGGTTAATTCCGGAGAAAATTTCCGGCTCTGCGGTGTGAAGCTCCTGTATTATCTCCCACGTTTTGTCCTTCGAGCCGTCGTTTACAAAAACCACACGGCTTTCGGGGGATATCATACTGCGGCTTCTGAGGGAAGCGTATTTCTCCCTGAGCTGATTTGCTGTTTCGCAGAGAACATCTTCCTCGTTGTAGCAGGGGATCACCATATATAAAGTTTCGGGCATATTCATTGTTAAACCTCGATTTTTCGCATAATATCTATAGTATATCACAATCGGGAAATCATGTCAACTGCGCAGGCAAAAAAAACAGCCGCACCCCGAAGGGTACGGCTATTCTGGAAGTAAAAACGATTACTTGATCTCGATTGTAGCGCCAGCAGCTTCGAACTTTTCCTTGATTTCGTTAGCTTCTGCCTCTGAAACGCCTTCCTTGATTGTCTTAGGAGCAGCCTCAACTACTTCCTTAGCTTCCTTAAGGCCAAGACCGAGGATATCCTTAGCAGCCTTGATAACAGCCATCTTAGCGTCACCGAAGGAAGCAAGAACAACGTCGAATTCTGTCTTAGCAGCTTCGCCGCCAGCAGCGCCGCCAGCAGCAGGAGCAGCAGCAACCATTGCAGTTACGCCGAATTCCTCCTGAATTGCGTCTACGAGCTCAGCAAGCTCGAGAACGGAAAGAGTCTTGATATCTTCAACAAATTTTGTGATCTTCTCTGAAGCCATGATAATAATCTCCTTTTAATATTATTTTGCCTGTATCAGGCGATGAATTTAAGCTGCAAATTTAAATTGAATGAAATCAGGCAGCTTCTTCTTCTGATTTCTTGTCTGCGAGTGCCTTGAGTGTAGCAGCGAGCTTCTGGATAGGTCCCTGAAGAGAACCAACGAGCTGAGCGAGAAGCACGTCCTTTGAAGGGATCTTGGAAAGAGCGATAACTCCAGCCTGATCGTAAACTTCACCCTCAACATAGCCTGCCTTAAGATTGAACTTTTCGTCTCCAGCCTTTTCTGCGAACTTTCCGAGGATTCTTGCGGGAGCTGTCTGATCTTCGTTAGAAAGAGCGATAGCTGTTGTTCCGTTAAGAGCCTCCTCGAAGCCTTCGATACCGCAGTTCTGGAAAGCACGGAGAAGAAGTGTGTTCTTCTCTACGAAGTAGTTAACTCCAGCCTCACGAAGCTCCTTTCTGAGCTTTGTATCCTCCTCAACAGTGATTCCCTTGTAATCAACGAGAACGCCTGAAACGGAAGCCTTGATGAGATCTGTAAGCTGTTCAACTCTTGCCTTCTTAGCCTCGAGTACTGAATTGCTTGGCATTGTGTATTCACCTCCGAATGAAATGTCATCGTATCCGAAAGCAAAAAATGCCCTTATCCGACAGCTCGGAAAAGGACAGAAATAATTCGTATGAATTAATTGCTATTCCTCGGCGGGACTTACAGATCTTGCGATCATGCCGGCTGTCTTTAGAATACGATATATACTGTGCATCACACAGCTTTATCATTATATCACACTTTTTCCAGCTTGTCAAGGGCTTTTTTAATTTTTTGCAAAAAATCCCCTCTGCACGTTACAGAGGGGATTCTTTAGAATTACTTCTTCTTTTTCTTCTTGCCGTTCTTCGGCTTTGAATTATTCTGATTACCGGTTTTCTTTACAGTTTCCGTTTTTTCAGGTTCAGCCTTTTCATCGCCGGAATTTTCAGATTTCTCCTCATTTTCCGCTGATTCCTTTTCGGCATTTTCAGCATAGGCTCTGCCTTTTTCAAGAAGCTCATCGTTTTTGCTGCGGATTTTTTCTTCTTCCTCAGCCTTTTTCTTTGCTGCCTCAGAGATAACCGGTTCAACGGCTCCCTTTGACTTGATTATCTGCACTTTTTTCTTTTCAGTGCTGATCTCAGCTTCAGCAGGAACTTCTTCCTCAGCGGAGAGTCCGAGTTTTTTTCTTTCCTTATTCTTAGCTTTAAGCTCACGCTTTGCCACAAGAATACGGTTGTTCTTTCTGTCGTAGATATAGAATACCACGAGAGCTGCAAGTCCGAGAATGAATGTCACAACGCCTATCTTGAATCCGGGCGGTGTATACTTCATTGAAACGGTATGCTCGCCGGCAGGCAGCTTGATTCCGATAAGTGCATCAAGAACGATGACTTCTCCCACTGAGCCGTTTTCATTGTGAAGCTCAACGATTCCCTCATCATTTTCCTTTTCGTAAACGAGGCTGTCGATCTTCTTGCCGTCAACCTTGATAGTCCAGCCCGGCTCATAGGGGATAGATGTCATAAGTATCTGTCCTTCTCTTGCAGTAACCTTACCCTCAAGGTAGCGGTCATTGGACTTGTCCATGTCGATTACCCACGGATTTTCCTGAAGTGCAACGATATCGTTCTGGAATTTCGGGCTGTTAAAGGAATAGAGCGTAAATCCGCCGTTCACCTTGAACATTACATATTCGTTCTGTCCTGTGAATGAAGACATTCCTTCCTGCTCAAGAATACGAAGTCTTACTTCAACCTTTTCGCCGGTCTTGAACGGACCTATGCGTACAAGAGGAGTTGTATTGTCTTCAAAATACTGACCGTATTCTTTATGTCCGGAGAAATTTCCGTTTTCGTCAACGGTATTTGAGATCCAGAGGTTGCATTTTCTTCTGAGATCAGAATCAATACGCAGATAAACATCGCCGTCGTTTACAGCTGTGAAGTGGATATTTACAACAGGATCAATTGCGTTAGGCTCTGCGTCGAAGCAGTAGTGCGGAATAATATTTCCTTTAGCGTCTGTATGGTTGTAGATTCTTCCGCGGATCTGACCATTGCTTGTGCTTGCATACGGATCATCAGATGCAAACGGATCAACAGCAAGCTCAAAGTTGTTTGAGAGGTCGATCAGCTCGTAGTATTCTTCCGGAGCAAGACCTATAGTTCCGTCAGGATTCTGGATAAACTGTGTCTTGCCGAGAAGGGCGCTGAGGAAGTTGTTAAGGCTGTTGAATGTATTGTCGTTTCCGAGATGTCCCAGTCTGAGAATATCATCGTCAGCCATGAAGCCTACAGAAAGCGCATAGGGATTCTCATAGACATCAACTGTATATTCCTCATTGTCATTCTTTATTGATGTAGTTGTGTAGCGCTTGATATATTCAGCATTGATATTTTTTGAATCTGTCGGGTTGTCAAGAACATATTTGATACCCAGCAGTGAGTCAGCAAGAGTGCTGTTGCCCTCGTACTGTGACTCAAAACTCTGTGTAACATAGCCCATTGCTTCAAGGAGCTTGATGGCTCTTGTATTCATGACAGAGCTTGAATGTGTGATACCCTTGAGTCCATATGCAAGGTTGTCGTTTACCATACGGTCGTAGGTCTTTTCTGCACGGTAGAAACTGCCGTCATATTCTTCAAGCTGCTCAACGAGCTTAGGTGCTTCAAGAATTTCGGTATAAGTGCTCTTGTCGGAGTTTCCTACTTCAAGGAAGATCTTACGGAAAGAGTCGTAGCAGTTATAGCCTGTTTCAAAGAGAACTACAGCAGCTACAGCGAGAGTAAGAATATTCTTGCCCTTTCTTGTTTTCAGGCGGCTGTAGCCGTATACGAATGCAGCATAGATCATCACGAGAAGAAGTCCGAACACAATAGTTCCGAGGAAAAGTTCTTCCCATGTTCCGTGAGGATCATGCTTCATGGTATATTTGCCCGGCAGCTCCTGAACATAGTCATAGCCGCGGTATTTTTCGTTAAGGATTTCCTTGCCGGTTGCAGGGTTTATCTCGCCGGTATATTTCTCGGCATACTTGATTTTTCCTCTTATTGCTTCAAAGAGCAGAACAAGGACGGTTATTATACCGAAAGTTCCGCCTGCTTCTGCCTTAGAAAGCTTATATCCGTCGAGATTTGAAAATACCTCGGCAGCCATTGCCACAAGCAGGAAGGATACAAGGAATGAATATCGGTAGGGCAGCCAGTTAGGATCCTGTCCGCCGTGCCACATCATATTGAGCGGCTTGATGTACATACACATGAACATGATGATGAGGAAAATTCCGTTTCCGATCTTCTTGTTGGACTTTATCTTCTTGTTCATGAAGTAGAGCGGCAGGAGCACGAATGTAAGTACGCCGCAGTAGATTTCAGGGCGTCCGTAGTAGAGAGTGCCTTCGTCTACGTTTACTGAATAGTACTGGTTTGGCAGCAGACACGGTACAAGTTCCAGCGGATTGAACATCGTCTTGAAGCTGTAGTCCGGCTCGGAGAAGTCGAACTTACCGAGTGCAAGCGCATTATACACAGGAAGTATCATGAACGCACTCAGCATGAGTACCACAAGTGTTGCAAGCGCCATTACGCCGAATGTACGCACATATTCAACATTTTTCTTGAACTTCCTGTCTGTTCCGAAGAACATATAATATCCGAAATACAGGGCAACGAAGATAGCCACCATGAATCCGATATAGAAGTTTGCCACAAACATCATGGCAAGAGGGATTATGTAGTTGAGCTTTCTGCCGTCATCGACGAGATATTCCACACCGAGGATTATCAGCGGCAGGAAGATAGGTCCGTCGATCCACATGGGGTCGATAAGCTGGATGACAACATAGCTCATCATTGCATACATCGTGGAGAATACTACCGACTGGAGCGGTGCAAGCTTTTTGGAGCGCTGTGCATACACGCAGAATGCAGCTCCTGCCGCACCCACCTTGCACATCTGCATTATCATTACGCTCTCGATTATCATGGTTCTTGGCAGCAGCATGACTATCAGCGTGAACGGACTCGCAAGGTAGTATCCGATAATACCCATAAATCCGCCGGAGAGGTTTCTGCTCCAGCTGTAGAACGCACTGCCGTCTCCCCAGAACGAATCACGGAGCGACTCGAAGTAGTAGATATACTGACCATTAAGGTCGAGAGTCAGGACAGAGCGTTCACCGAAGGGGTAAACGTCAAAGAATATATATGATATCAGTGTCAGCAAAAACGGAATGATGAATGCCGGAATACAGAACCAGAGATTCGACTTCTGACCTCTTGCTTCGGCTATTACATCAGCTGCCGTGCGGGCTGGCTTTTTACCGTAGGACACTTGTCTGCGTGCAATTGCTTTTACACCGGCAGACGACCTGGATTTTGCTCCCGAACTATTCGGATTTGCTTTTCGGGAGGCTTTTGAATTAGCCATTATGTTCCTCCTTTTTATTCCGGAGAGCGACAGAAGCCATACTCCCCGATTTTATTACATTCTATTATACTATACTTTCAAATCTTTTGCAAGAGGTATTGTGAATTTTCTTGCCTTCCATGCGCCGTTATTATATACAATTTAACAGTATGTATTTTGTAACATTCTCCAAACCTCTGAAAAACATCGTCTTTTTGACGTTCAGAAATCACTTATTTATATAATCAACAGAGAAGTTTTGTGGGACGTTGAGACGCCGTCCTCTACAATTGGTCATTTGAAATATTCAACATTTTTTATCCGTCCCGTTAGGGATACCATATAAGAATTATAAAAGGAGAATCATTATGAAAAAATTAATCGCTCTTACAACTGCTCTTGCTCTCTGCTTGGGAGCGGCTTCATGTGGAAAGAAATCCGGCGGCAAAAAAGAAATTCCTGCCGCAGTTTCACCGGTTTTCAGCTATAATCCGGCATACATAGAAATGGCTGACAATTTTTCACGCATACTCTCGATTGATATCAGTCAGAAATCCGGACAGATTCTTATTTTCGGACAGCTTACCTCCGGCACATGGGGAGGATTTATCACGGATGCCGGATTTTCCGACCACGAACAATTCAGCTTCACTCCGGCAGAAAACGAAATTATTCTCGGAGCGGCTTCAATGGGCTTCGGAAAAACTGCTCTCCTCACAAGTCTGAACAATTCCGCTGCCATTCACGTTATCGGCGCTGACGGTACAGAAGAAAAATCAATTCAGACGGATATTCCCCTTGATATCGGGGATTCCGGCAATTATTCGGGGAATATCTCCCCCTGTACTGACGGATTCGTTATCCGGTACGGCAGTGATCCGGCATACCTCGTCAGTGAAAATGGAATTTCTGAGGAAATCACCACTGACGGTGCGGATATCTTCGCTGTCTCGACTGACGGAGAGGGAAATGCAGTGATGCTTCTCCGTGATTCTGACGGCGAGGGCAGAATTTCCTCTGTGAACGGCGACAGTACCGCTGACTGCGGAAAGCTTAGTTCCTCAGCCCTTGCAATGTGCCGTGGAATGGGCAAATACTCCTATATAGCGGTATTTACAAACGGTCTGTATGGTCTTGAGGGCAGTGAATGGGTGATGCTCTCTGACTTCTCTGATACCCCATTTGACGCCTTGAATATTCTCGATATCGTCATGACCGCAGAAAATGAGTTTGCTGTGCTCATCTGGACGGACAGCGGCACGGAGCTCTATCTGCTCACGGAGCGTGATGTTTCTGCCCTTAAATCGAAAAAAGTCATAAAAATAGCGGCAATCCCCAACAGCGGCAACGTTTCGGATATGGTTTTTGAGTACAACGAAACTCACAAGGACGGCGATTACCGCATGGAGCTTGTCACCTACGACTATCAGCCGGAAACAGGAAAAAATGCCGCAGAATTGCTGAAATCCGACATTATAAGCGGCAACGCTCCCGATGTTATAACTTATCCAATTGACGGTATCGACTTCAACGGATATTACATGAATCTCTTTGACTTCATGGAAAATGACCCCGACATCTCTCAGGAGGATTTCATCCCCAACATCCTTGACTCTATGTCAGTTAACGGAAAACTGCCGTATATCGTGCCGCATCTTGAAATCCGCACCATGATGGCGAAATCAGAATTCCCGTTTGTCAGCGAAAACTGGAGCTACGATGAATTCATTGCCGCCTATGAAGCTATGCCGGACGGAATGAGCATTATCGGAAATCCTGAAGCCAGAAGCATGGAGGAAAATTTCCTCAGTTTTGTGAATATCTACGACTTCATCGACTACGAAAAGGCAGAATGCAACTTTGATTCGCCGCAGTTCGCCGCCATGCTTGACTTCGTCCGTGACAATAAGCTCGGCATGACATACGACGAGCTTGTCAACTACGATCCCAGTCTCAATGCAATGAATAATTACGATCCTATGGCTCTGTCAGAGGACAAACAGCTTATCGCCGGAACAAATATCAGCTATTTTCAGGATATCTGGGTGCAGTCAAGCTACTTTTACGACGACGTAACTTTTGCCGGCAGACCTTCTCTCAGCGGAAACGGTACATTTACAATTCCGAGTAATTACAGTACAAGCCTTTCAATTCCGAAAAATGCTGAAAATCCCGACGGTGCATGGGATTTCATAAAATTCTACTTCTCAGAAACAGGATATCAGAAGCACAGACTGTCTTTTCCGATTTATCAGGAGCACTTCGACAAAACTGCCGACCACTGTCTCGAAAACAAGGCTGGAAATGAAAATCTCGCAAAGCTTCCCGATGACGGCTGGGTAACGGCTGTACGCTATACCAATGCTGAATTAACGGAATACGAAATCCTTGAACCTCTCACGGAGGAGGAGCTTCAGCAGTACAAGGAATTTGTTTACACTGCCGCCGGAAATTTTGTCCGCACGGATGAAATGACAGAATACATTATATATGATGAAATCACAGAATTCTTTAACAGCAGCAAATCTGCCGAAGATACGGCGGCAATGATTCAGAACCGTATTTCGATTTATCTCAGTGAGACGTATGGTTGATGAAAGGAGTTATACCATGAAAAAATTAATCGCTCTTACAACTGCTCTTGCTCTCTGCTTGGGAGCGGCTTCATGTGGAAAGAAAAAATCCTCATCCGATACGGAAGAAGCCAAAAACAATTCCGTTTCCTATATGTCATACAATGCGGCTGATATCGAAATGGGAAAGGATTTCTCGAATGTCTGCGCCCTCACAAGCGACCCGAAATCGGGCGATATCCTTATTTTCGGGCAGACTGATAACAACAGCTGGCATGGCTACACCACAACAGGGGAATTCTCTGACCGCACTGATTTCAAGTTCAATCCGGCGGAAAACGAAACTGTCGTTCATGCCGCATGGCTTGGATTCGGCAAAAAAGGTATCCTCACCTATATGGACGGAAAGACTTTCATTCACGTTATCGGTGCTGACGGTACAGAAGAAAAGCTCCTTGACTGCGGCGAAATTCTTACCCCATTCGAGGATGGTTTCGTGTACGGAAGGCTCTACAGAAACGGCGACGGCTTTGCGGTGAGCGATTCCGAAAACGCACTTCACTTTATCGCCGGTGACGGAAGTTATCTCGGTGAACCTGACCTCAAAGGGATGTCTGTTATGGGAGTTTCCGGAAATTCCGACGGCGGCGTGACGGTTATTCTCCTTAAATCTGATAATTCCATGTGTATGGCGGATTCTGACGGCACAGAGCTTATAAATCAGCGTGACTGCACCGGTCTGGCTTCTTCGGCAATGACGATCTGCACAGGCTTCGGAAACTGCGAATTTGCCGGCATATTCACGGACGGGCTTTACGTTTTCCGTGAGGGAAGCTGGACTAAGCTTTCCGATCTTGCCGCATTTGATTTCCACCCGATTGAGATTTCCGGACTTGTCATGACCGGCGACAACAAATTTGCGGCAGTTACCAAAGGATCTGCGCTTTATCTGCTGACAGAGGAGGATATCTCCAACCTGAAATCGAAGAAAATCGTATCTCTTGCCGTTTACGAGGGCAGAGCCGATCAGTACGTCAAGCTTGCGGACGATTACAACAAGGCTCACCCCGACAGCGAATACAGAATCGAGGTTCAGCAGTATATCGCTGATGAAAATACTTCCTACGACCAGATGATGTCCAACATGAAAATGGATATCATCACCGGAGATGCGCCGGATATCATCGTTGACCCCGTCGAGGGACTTGATCCGGCTGTTTACTATGTCGATCTCATGGAGTATCTCAAAGACGATCCCGACCTCAACGCTGATGATTTCATTCCCGGCTACCTTGACGCTATAACCGTTGACGGAACTGTTCCGATGATTTTCCCGAATTTCTGGGCAAATACGCTTATCGGTAAAACTCGTTTTGTAGGCGAAAAGGAAAACTGGAATTACGACGATTTCATTGCCGCCTACGAAGCTATGCCGGAGGGTATGGAGCTGAAAAATAATCTCGACAGAACTATGACGGATTCGCTTTTCTTCCTCATAAATATTCAGGAATTTGTGGACTACAACGACGGTACCTGTGACTTTGAATCGCCGGAATTCACCAAAATGATGCGGTTTATCAAGGATAATCACATCGGTCTGACTCAACAGGAATGGGATGATCTATACAGCGGTCAGTCATTAATTTTCTGGGAAACCAACACTCTTTGCTACCGTGAGAACAAAACACTTCTCGGCGAGGGATTCATGCATCCTGTCGATATTGTCGAGAAGCTTCATGCACGTTTTGATGAGGAAGTCACCTTTGTGGGATATCCTACTCTTGACGGAAGCGGCGGATATATCAACGATCCGGATATGCGCTTCTCTATCATGAAAACGTCAGAATATCCTGATATTGCGTGGGATTTCATCAAATCGGCATTTGCTGACGAGCTGTATGATTCATATCAGCATCAGGGATTCCCCACACTGGAGGATAAATTTGTTGAAAGATTCGACGATTGCATGAACGTTTATCGCTACGAAGGCGACGACTACGAAACCAAGATTCCGCAGGGAGAATGGTATTACGATGCCGAAAACGGCAAGTCTATTCTGTACGACGCCTTCACAGAGGAGGAGCGTGACAGGGCTATGGAGTATATCCGCAGCTGTGTGAAGAATTTCAGGCGGTACGATCAGGAGCTTGAAAAAATCGTCCGTGAGGAGCTTAATGAGTATTTCAACAGCGATAAATCTGCCGAAGATACGGCGGCAATGATTCAGAACCGTGCTTCGATTTATCTCAGTGAAACGTATGGTTGATTTTTAAAAAGCCAGAACTTTATTGTTATGCTTTTATAGAGGTTTTACGGTTTCTATTGAAGAAAACCCTTTTGAAAAAGGGTTTTCCTAAAACTTTCAGTATTAAATTTCCGGCTTATTAAGCAATATTGATAATACCGGCGTTATGGAGGTTATAGAGAAAAGCAAAGCGTGCTTCGTCACGGAATTCCGGTTTTATCATATAGTAAATATATGTTTCGACAAGATTAAGCTTAGAGAGTGTACGGCCCTCGATTTTGAAATGTTCAAAACCCATAGGTACATATTTTTCCCAGATATCATCAGGAGAGATATTCGTACTTAGTTTTCTGTTATCGAAAATAGTACGTTCTTCACAGCCGCAGTTCATATCAACGCTGTTTTTATCATCTTTGCTGAACTTCATAGGCTTGCCGGGATTTTTGCGGATATGCTCGCAGAACTGAATCTGCTGCAAGCCAAGACGTCTGTAGTGTTCCTTACGCATCTTGCAGCCGGGATTGCAGCACGCATTTACGAGGATCTCGCATTTTTCCTTATGCGGCAGAGCTTCAAGGATATCGAATTTATTGTTGAGATCGTAGTCAAGCACAACGATGTGATAATCCTTTTCGAGTTCTTCACGAAGCTCCTCCGGATCGGTAATGCGCTTGCAGGTCGAGCTTGTCAGCTTGTAATTGGGATAATTTTTGCGGATATAATCCTCCAGCAGAGGAGAATTTATAATGACCTCGTTGAAGCCGTTGTCCGCAAGCTTCATAACATCGTTGCAGAACTTATCTGACAGATGTTTTTCCTCCAGCACAGGATTTGTAAATGTAAATCTCAGCGGAACTCCCTGATTATTGAAAGTTTTTACCGCACGGGAAACAAAATCCATGTTGCAGAGTCCCATATTAGTTCTGCCGCCGTTCCACAGAGACTGCGGAAAAGCACCGAAAACAGAAGCAATCTCAACGCCCTCACGGAAATAGTGGGGGCAATTTTTCAGCATGGAGATAAATACCACATTAAGTCCGTAATTCGTGGCAAGTCCGGGAAGATGAAATCTTACTCTCATAATTTTCTCCTTAATTGAATATCAGTGAACGTGAATTTTCGAGGCTTTTAAGCAGAGTGAAACGTGCTTCGTCACGACATTCCGGCTTAGCCATGTAGTACATATAAGTTTCGAGGACATTGATAGGGCTTGCTGTTCTTCCCTCGATCTTGAACTGCTCAAATCCCATAGGAACGTATTTTTCCCAGATATCGTCGGGAGAAATATGAGTTCTCAGGCTGCGGATCTCAAAGATGCCTCTCTGAGAGTAGGGGCAGTCTCTGAAATGCTGAGGATCATATTTTGAAGCGTCGAAAGGCAGATTAGGGTATTTCTTGATATGCTCGTTGTAGGCGATCTGCTGAACGCCTATGCAGTGATAATGCTCAGAGCGTCTTGGGCAGCCGGGTTCACAGCAGGCATTTACAAGGAGTTCGCAGTCTGCCTTGCGCGGAAGCTTTTCGAGGACTTCAAAATTATTGTTGAAATCGTAGTCAACAACGACGATGCTGTAGTCCTTACCGAGTTCTTCTTCAAGCTTGACAGGATCAGTAATTCTCTTGCAGGTCGAGCTTGTCAGCTTGTAGTCGGGGTAATTGCGGCGGATGTAATCCTCAAGAAGCGGTGACATAACGATAGCCTCGTTCATGCCGTTGTTGGCAAGATTCATTACCATGTTGCAGAACGGATCGCTGAGGTGCTTCTTTTCGAGTGCAGGATTTGTAAAAGTAAAGCGGAGCGGAATTCCTCTGTCGTTGAAAACCTTGATAACGTTTTTGACAAAGTTCTTGTCCACAACGCCGCCCTGAGTTCTGCCGCCGTTCCATATCGAGGGCGGAAAAACGCCGTAGAAAGAGGCTATTTCAACGCCTTCCCGAAAGAATTCGGGACGATGTGCCAGCATTTCTGCGAACATAAAATTCAGCTTGAAGTTTCCCGAAAAATCAGGAAGGTGAAAACGTACTCTCATTTTTATCTCCTTGTAAAGTTAGTTATTGATGGATATGTGGTCGCCTCTTTCGTCGGAAACGAAATAACCGGCAGAAATTATCTTCTTTTCGAGACTGTCACGGCATTCGGCGGCTTCTTCGCCGGAGCTTATCTTGTTGTCGTAGAGATCGTATTTTTTTCTTACCATGACAGGCGAAAGATTCGGCATAACGACGTTGCAGCCCGTCTGAAGTCCACGCTCTCTGCCGTCGGGAGCTATAGTTCCGAGAGCCGTTGTAGCAGGCAGAAGAACTTCCGGAAACATAAGCCTGATGATTCCGAGAAGCCTGAGCGTAAGCTGCAAAGAACCGCCCTCAGCCGCTGAAAAAGGCGTATCGTGGTGCGGAATGAAAGGACCGATGCCTATCATGTGCGGTTTAAGCTCCTGTAAAAAGCGGAGATCCTCAACGATGTGGCGGTGCGTCTGAAAAGGTGCTCCGACCATGAAGCCTGCACCGACCTGATAGCCAAGATCACGGAGATCATAGAGGCAGTCAATGCGGTTTCTGAGCGTCATTCCGGCTGGATGAAGTCTTGAGTAAAGCTCCGGAGAAGCCGTTTCGTGCCGGAGAAGATAGCGGTCAGCGCCGGCATTTTTCAGCTTTTTGTAGCTCTCACGGGAACGCTCACCCAATGAAAGGGTGATAGCGCAGTCGGGATATTTCTCACGGATGCCGCTTATCACCGGAACGAGAAAATCATCAGTAAAGAAGGGATCCTCACCGCCCTGAAGCACGAATGTACGGAAACCAAGCTCATAGCCGTTTTCGCAGCAGCTCATGATATCCTCACGGTCAAGACGGTAACGCTGTGCATTTTTATTTCCGCACCTTATGCCGCAGTAAAGACAGTTGTTTTTGCAGAAGCTCGATATCTCGATAAGTCCGCGCAGAAAGACTTTTTTCCCGTATACACGCTGTCTGACCTCATCGGCATATTTTCTCAGCAGAGCAGAAGCTTCATCGTCATTCATGGCGATAACTTCAATAAGCTCCTCGTCAGACAGATTTCCGGTCTGATAAAGCTTTTCGATAAGATCGGTCATGCTCAGCCGCCCAGCCTTATCATTTCGTCGATGCACTTTCTTGAAGCCGCAATCATTTCGTCGTCCATGATGATTTCAGCCGCACTTCCGTCGCCGTTTGCGATACCGAGAAGTGATCTGTACACGTCCGGAAGTGTAGTAAGCTTCATGTTATTGCAGACGAGATTTTTTGTAAGGGGATAGAACTTCTTGTCAGGGCAGTCATACTGGAGGTGCTCAGCGATAGAAGTTTCAGTGCCGATAATGAATTCCTTTGCGTCAGATTTCATTGCAAAGTCGATAATTCCGGCGGTAGAACCGGCATAATCAGCAAGCTCCACTACCTGAGGTCTGCATTCGGGATGAACGAGGAAAAGAGCGTCCGGATGCTCTGCCTTAGCGGCAAGGACATCATTTGCGGAAACAGCGGCGTGAGTAGGACATCCGCCGTTAAGAAGCTTTACATCCTTGTCGGGACAGTTTTTCTTGACGAAGTCTCCGAGATTGCAGTCGGGAATGAAAAGTATCTTGTCATTTTCGATAGCCTTGACGATTTTCAGCGCACTTGATGAAGTTACGCAGACATCGCAGACAGTTTTCAGAGAAGCCGTTGTATTGATGTAGGCAACAACGGTTCTGTCGGGATCTTCTGCCTTTATCGCAGCGATCATTTCCTTGTCCATCTGCTCTGCCATAGGACATCCGGCGTGAGGATTAGCAAGGTAAACACGCTTCTGAGGGGAAAGAATCTTAGCTGTTTCAGCCATGAAGTGAACGCCGCAGAAAAGGATATTTTCGTTGTCGATACCCTTTGCATCAAC
The DNA here is from genome assembly GCA_017461395.1 of Ruminococcus sp. Classification (GTDB taxonomy): domain Bacteria; phylum Bacillota; class Clostridia; order Oscillospirales; family Ruminococcaceae; genus Ruminococcus. Next base: position 22,139 of record JAFTYF010000022.1, on the reverse strand, counting down.
GCTGAGCTTGTAGCTGTCGCCGGTATAATCAGCGATTTCAGTAATTTCTCTTGCCTGATAGCTGTGTGCAAGGATAGCGGTTCCGGTTTCTTTTTTCAGTTTAAGGATAGCCTCCTGCATTTCACGGATATTCATAATAACACCTGCTTTCGTCAGAATCAAAGGCTGCTTTCGGCGATAACTTCAACTTCTACGAGGACGTTCTTTGGAAGCGTCTTTACAGCAACGCAGCTTCTTGCCGGAAGTGAAGTAAAATATTTGCCGTAAATTTCGTTGAATGCGGCGAAGTCGTTCATGTCTGCAAGGAAACAGGTAGTCTTGACAGCCTTTTCAAAGGAAGAACCGGCGGTTTTAAGAATTTCGCCGAGATTCTTCATAACCTGTTCTGTCTGAGCCTCGATAGTATCAGCCTCGACAGTGTTTGTTGCGGGATTTATAGCTATCTGACCGCTTGTGTAAACGAGTCCGTTTGAGATGATAGCCTGTGAATATGGTCCCACTGCTGCGGGAGCCTTTTCTGTATGAATCTTAATCATGGTAATTCTCCTTATCAGTTGATATTAAGTATCTTGAATCCGGCGTCAGTGAGAGCCAGTCTTATCTGCTCAATGTGGTCGTAATTTCTTGTTTCAAGAACGATACGCAGATAGCATCCGTTAACAGCTGAACCCTCATTAGCACGTTCATGGTGGATAGAGGTGACATTTCCGCCGAGTTCAGCGATAATTCTTGAAACATCCATAAGCTGACCGGGCTTGTCGATAAGCTCGATGTTCATGGAGCACGATCTTCCCGACATAAGCAGACCTCTCTTGATAACTCTTGAAAGGATAGTAACGTCGATATTTCCGCCGGAGAGGAGACAAACCGTCTTTTTGCCCTTTACGGGAACCTTATTGAACATAGCGGCTGCAACGGAAACTGCTCCTGCGCCCTCAGTAACGAGCTTCTGCTGTTCCATAAGAGCGAGAATAGCGGCAGAAATTTCGTCGTCTGTAACGGTAACGATATCGTCAACGTATTCTGAGATAATGTTGTATGTATTTTCGCCGGGTTCCTTCACAGCAATACCGTCAGCGATAGTGGAAACGCTTTCAAGACGTTCTATCTTGTTGTCACGGATGGAATTGAACATACTCGGTGCACCGGAAGCCTGAACGCCGTACACCTTGATATCGGGGTTGAGCTTCTTGATTGCGAATGCAACACCGGAGATAAGTCCGCCGCCGCCGATAGGGATAATAACAGCTTCCATATCGGGAATCTGCTCTAAAAGCTCCAGACCGATAGTTCCCTGACCGGCGATAACATCCTCGTCATCAAATGGGTGAATGAAGGTATAGCCGTACTCGTCACGCTGTCTGAGAGCCTCAGCATAAGCGTCGTCGTAAACGCCTTTCACGAGACATATTTCAGCGCCGTAGCTTTTTGTAGCTTCAATTTTGGATATAGGAGCGCTGTCAGGAAGGCAGATTATCGACTTTATACCGTTCTTTGCGGCAGCGAGAGCAACTCCCTGAGCGTGATTTCCGGCGGAGCAGGCGATAACTCCCTTAGCCTTTTCCTCAGCGGAGAGGCGTGACATACGGAAGTAAGCTCCCCTGACCTTGAATGAGCCGGTAATCTGAAGATTTTCGGTTTTAAGGTAAATATCAGCGTCGGGATTGATTTTCGGCGCATGGATGATATCAGTTTCTCTGATGATCTGTTTCAGAACGTATTTTGCACTGTAGATTTTATCAAGAGTAAGCATTTTTCAAGACCTCTTTTATATTATAAACTTTCTATTTTCAGCTGATTTACAAATTGTTTTGCAGTACGGGGCGATCTTCCGCTGCCCTGAATTGCGAACTGTTCGGCTCTGAGAGCAAGTTCGCTGTCAGGGATATCTATTCCGCAGCTGTCAGCTATTTCTTTTGCGATAGCGATGTAGCTGTTCTTGTCAGGACGGCTGAAATTCACTCTCAGACCGAAGCGTGCAGAGAGCGAAAGGGTTTCCTGCATGGAATCATTCCGGTGGATATCATCACCGCTGCGGTCGGAGAAGCTTTCCTTCACGAGATGACGGCGGTTGCTTGTGGCATATATCGCCGTATTGCCGTTTCTTGCGGAAACAGATCCTTCAAGGGCAGCTTTCAGCGCACCGAAGCAGTCTTCTCCGGACGTAAAGCTGAGGTCATCAATAAATATGATGAACTTCAGCGGATTTCTGCCGATGATTTCGATAATTTCCGGAATATCACGGAGCTGTTCCTTTGTAATTTCGATAAGACGCAGACCACGGTCGGCAAATTCATTTACAACAGCCTTGACCGTCGAGGATTTTCCGGTTCCGGCGTCGCCGTAAAGGAGAACATTCTGAGCCGGCTTTCCCTCAAGAAGCGCAAGAGTGTTGCTTATAACGGCGCTGCGTTCTGTTTCGTAGCCGTAAAGCTCGGAAAGCCGCTGTTTATCGGGATGCTTTACGGGAACGATAATTCCGTCACGCACGATGAACATTTTGTGGCGTGCATATTTTCCGTAGCCGAAGCGTGCAATATTTTCGATGCGGTTTTTGTATTCGCTTACAAAGTCAATATCGGAATTCTTCCACTGCGGCAGAGGATATATCCTGTAGTAGCCGTATGAAGCCTCAGCCGGAGTAAGCCGTGACAACTCCTGAAGGAACCTCAGTTCGTTATAAACAGCCTCCTCAATACAGGAATCAGCTTCTCTGCCCTCAGCTATACCTTTGATGTAGAAGTTTTCATCCTCCAGAACAGCTTTAAGAAGATATCTGCTGAAATCGGGATTTTTTTCATAGAGCTGCGAAACAAACTGCGAATATCTTCCGATATTGAAGTGATTATCCTCAGCGGATTCACGGAGGAGCTCCCTGAGAGTGCAGAGAGCGTCATCGTCAAGCAGACTGCGGAAAACTGCAAGAGTATCCATTCCGCAGCAAAGGTTGTCGAGCCTTTCACGCATATCAGCCATTACAAAACCTCTAAGATCTTTTCGGTCATTCCGGTGCAGGAAAGAGGAGTTCCCTCCGAACAGCCCATAAGATCGGCAGTACGCCAGCCGTCGTTAAGAACCTTGTTTACTGCGTTTTCGATGCAGTCTGCTTCTTCAGCAAGATCAAACGAATAGCGGAGCATCATTGCGGCTGAAAGTATAGTTGCGATAGGATTAGCCTTGTTCTGTCCGGCAATATCAGGAGCACTTCCGTGAATAGGCTCGTACATACCTCTTGAAGTTGCTCCGAGTGAAGCGGAGGCAAGCATACCAATAGAGCCTGTTATCTGTGAAGCTTCGTCGGAAAGGATGTCTCCGAACATATTTGAAGTTACGATAACATCGAACTGTCTGGGATTTCTCACAAGCTGCATAGCGGCATTGTCAACGAACATATCGCTGTATTCGACCTCAGGATATTCTTCAGCAAGGCGGTGCATGGTCTTTCTCCACAGACGTGAGGATTCGAGCACGTTAGCCTTGTCGATGCTGCAAAGCTTTTTGCTGCGCTTCATAGCCGAATCAAAAGCCACTCTGCCGATTCTCTCGATTTCGGTAACGCTGTAGGCTTCTGTATCATAAGCCTCCTGACCGTATTTTCCCTCACGGTATCCCCTGTCGCCGAAGTAAATTCCGCCTGTAAGCTCACGGACGATCATGATATCAAAGCCGTCGCCGACGATTTCATCTTTAAGCGGAGAAGCCGCACGGAGAGCCGGATAAAGCGATGCCGGACGGAGATTTGTGTAAAGTCCGAGAGCAGAGCGGATTCCGAGCAAAGCCTTTTCCGGACGCTTTTCACCGGGAAGCTCATCCCATTTCGGACCGCCTACTGCGCCGAGAAGTACGCTGTCAGAAGCAAGACAGCCGTCAATGGTTTCCTGAGGAAGCGGCATACCTGCTGCGTCAATAGCGCATCCGCCTATGAGATACGGGGTGAAATTGAATGTATGACCGAATTTATCGGCGATTTTTTCAAGTACAGCAACAGCACCGTCCACGATTTCCGGACCGATACCGTCGCCTTTAAGTAAAGCAATATTGAAATTCATAATTATACCTCTGTTCAATGGAATTTCAGGGAACGAGATTCCTCCCCTTGATATTATACCGACAGGAAATCCGCAGTTATTCTATAACACCCTTGGCAATAGAGTCCATAAGACCGCCGTTTGCGATAATTTTCTGGATGAATTCAGGGAAAGGAGCTGTTGTATATTCCTTGCCTGTGGTGATGTTGCGGATAATTCCGTTGTCGAGGTCAGCCTCAACGACATCTCCCTCAGAGATTCCCTCTGCCGCTTCGGGACACTCAACGATAGCAAGACCGATGTTTATAGCGTTGCGGTAGAATATCCTTGCAAAGCTTTTTGCGATTACAAGGGAAATTCCGCTTGCCTTGATAGCAATTGGAGCGTGTTCACGGGATGAACCGCAGCCGAAATTCTGTCCGGCAGCCATGATATCGCCGCTCTTTACACGATTAACGAAAGTCTTGTCGATATCCTCCATGCAGTGAGAAGCAAGTTCAGCGTGGTCGCTTGTGTTGAGATATCTTGCCGGAATGATAACGTCTGTATCAACGTTGTCGCCGTATTTTATAGCATTTCCTGTATATTTCATGATTCCATTACCTCCAGCGGACTTGTGATTTTTCCTGTAAGAGCGCTTGCCGCAGCAACCTCAGGGCTTGCAAGATATACTTCAGATTCAACGTGTCCCATACGTCCGACGAAATTGCGGTTTGTGGTTGTAACAGCACGCTCACCGGCAGCAAGGATTCCCATATATCCGCCGAGACACGGACCGCAGGTAGGAGTCGAAACAACAGCGCCGCTCTCGATGAATATTTTCAGAAGTCCCTGTTCCATAGCGTCAAGGTAAATCTGCTGTGTTGCCGGAATAACGATAACACGGACATTTTCAGCACATTTTCTGCCCTTCATGATCTCAGCAGCAGCCTGAAGATCTTCAAGTCTCCCGTTGGTGCAAGAGCCGATAACTACCTGATCTATTTTTATATCGCCGATTTGGTCGAAGGTTCTTGCATTTTCGGGAAGATGCGGAAAAGCAACTGTCGGCTCAACAGCGGAGAGGTCAATATTTATAACTTCATCGTACTCAGCGTCGTCGTCAGCCTTGTAGATCACCGGTTCTGCACCGCCGTGTTCCCTGATGTAGTCAAGAGTGATATCGTCAACTTCGAAGATACCGTTCTTTGCGCCGGCTTCGATAGCCATATTTGCGATACAGAGACGGTCAGCCATGCTGAGTGAGGAAAGTCCCTCGCCTGTGAATTCCATTGAACGGTAGAGAGCGCCGTCAACGCCGATCATTCCGATGATATGGAGAATGACATCCTTGCCGGAAACATACTTCCGGAGCTTTCCTGTAAGGTTAAACTTTATTGCAGAGGGAACCTTGAACCATGCTTTTCCGACAGCCATGCCGCAAGCCATGTCAGTTGAGCCTACACCTGTAGAGAATGCTCCGAGAGCGCCGTATGTACAGGTGTGGGAATCTGCGCCTATAACACAGAATCCGGCGGAAACAAGACCTTTTTCGGGGAGCAGAGCGTGTTCAATACCCATTTTGCCAACGTCATAAAAGTGAGTAACATTGTGCTCGCCGCAGAAATCACGGCACATTTTGCACTGTTCCGCCGCCTTGATATCCTTGTTGGGGGCAAAGTGGTCCATGACCATAGTTACCTTATCTTTGTCGAAAACTTCTGATTTGTTGAGCTTTGCAAATTCCTTGATAGCCACCGGAGAGGTGATATCGTTGCCGAGAACGAGATCGAGTTCAGCAAGGATAAGCTGTCCCGCCTGAACGGAGTCAAGTCCGGCATGAGCCGCAAGAATTTTCTGAGTCATTGTCATTCCCATTTTAAAAAACCTCTTTTCTTGGGGAATAGGTCATATATTGGACATGGTATGTCCGAAAATGTCATTTTGAGTGTTATTTATCCGAGTTTTTCAAGAAAATTTAAAAATGTATCCGCAGCTTCCTGTGGGATAACTGAATAAAACATATGTCCCTTGTCGGTAAGGTGATATTCGCCCTTGCAAGCCTTTGCATAGCGGATACCCTCCTCACGCCATGTGGTATTTTTTGTAAATCCCTTCATATCGCTGATAAAGAAGCAGCACGGACATGAAGGCTTTCCCTTTTCCATAGCCTTCTGAGCATTTTCCGTCATAAGGATAGATTCCTGAGAAAATTCGCTGTTGCAGAGATTCTTGTAGAAAAGCTTGCTGTAAAGAGCTTTTTCCTCATCGGTAAGGTGATTTCCCGACATCATGCCCGAAACGTTCACTGTTTTGTTTTTTACAAGTTTTGCAAGGAATCCTTGTTTAGCAATCGCAGAAAAGAGCTTTTTCTGCTTTTCGAGAGTTTTCATGCGCTTTTCCTTGGGAAATTCCTTTTCCTGAGCGATAGCATAATCCGGAATACCCATATCTATGCTGAGAATAGCCTTTACTTCGTCGGGATAGTTGTTTGCCCACCATACAGCCTCGAATCCGGAATATGAATGAGGAGCAAGAACATAAGGAGGATGAACTCCGGCAAGGCGCAGAGCCTCTCTTGATTCTTCCGCAATATTTTCGACAGTTCTTTCTGTTTTTGCAGAGCCGCTGAATCCGTATCCGGCTTTTTCAACGACAGCGATTCTGTATTTGTGTGACATTTTCGAGTAAAGGCATTTGTATTCAAGGACAGGAGCCGTAACTGCTCCGCCTGACAGGAAAACTATAGTTATATCGCCTTTTCCCTCGGTATAGACGTTGATTTGCGTATCGTTAACAGTGACTTTTTTTCCGTAGTTCATAAAGACCTCCTTTTGTGCTGATGTGTTTGGAATTTGAAATTATTTATTGATTATAGCTCCCTTATCAGCAGAGGAAACCTGTGCCGCATAGCGCTTAAGGTAGCCTGTGATATTTTCCTTTTTCTTTATAGGCATAGTTTTTCTGCGTTCTTCAAGCTCCTCGTCGGAGATTTCAAGATTAATGGAGTAGTTGGGAATGTCGATAGAAATAATATCGCCGTCCTTGACGTAAGCGATAGTACCGCCGTTAACAGCTTCGGGAGAAACATGACCAATAGCCGCACCACGGGTAGCTCCTGAGAAGCGTCCGTCAGTGATGAGCGCAACGGATGAACCAAGACCTGCACCCTGAATTGCTGATGTGGGCGAAAGCATTTCTCTCATTCCGGGACCGCCGGCGGGACCTTCATAGCGGATAACAACGACATCTCCGGCTTTGATTCCGCCCTCGTAGATAACCTTTATAGCTTCTTCCTCGCTGTCGAAAACTCTTGCAGTTCCCTTGTGAGCGAGCATTTCCGGAGCAACAGCGCTTCTCTTTACAACGCATCCGTCAGGAGCAAGATTTCCGCGAAGAACTGCAATTCCTCCTGTTTCGCTGTATGGATTTTCAACAGGACGGATAGTTTCGGGATCCTTGTTTATGCAGCCGGAGATATTCTCGCCGACTGTCTTTCCGGTAACGGTCATGCAGTCGAGGTTAAGGAGATTTTTCTTTGAAAGCTCGTTGAGTACGGCATAAACGCCGCCAGCCTCGTTGAGGTCTTCCATATAAGTGTGACCAGCCGGAGCAAGGTGACAGAGGTTAGGAGTTCTTGCGCTGATATCGTTAGCGATATCGAGATTTATATTTACTCCGCACTCGTTGGCGATAGCCGGAAGGTGGAGCATACTGTTTGTTGAGCAGCCGAGAGCCATATCGGCTGTAAGAGCGTTCATAAATGCCTTTTCGGTCATGATGTCAAGCGGACGGATATTCTGTCTGTAAAGCTCCATAACCTGCATACCAGCCATCTTTGCAAGGCGGATACGGTCTGAATATACAGCCGGAATCGTGCCGTTTCCACGAAGTCCCATACCGAGAACCTCAGTAAGACAGTTCATGGAATTGGCGGTATACATACCGGAGCATGAGCCGCAGGTCGGACAGGCATTATTTTCGTATTCCTCGACATCTTCAAGGGACATTTTTCCGGCAGTATAAGCGCCGACAGCCTCAAACATGGAGGAAAGACTTGTTTTCTTGCCCTTGACGTGTCCGGCAAGCATAGGGCCGCCGCTTACAAAAATGGTAGGAACATTGACACGAGCTGCCGCCATGAGCAGTCCGGGAACATTCTTGTCGCAGTTGGGCACCATAACGAGGGCGTCGAAATGATGAGCAAGAGCCATACATTCTGTAGAGTCCGCAATAAGATCACGGGTCACAAGCGAATATCTCATGCCGGCATGACCCATAGCAATGCCGTCACATACTGCGATCGCAGGGAATACTACAGGAGTACCGCCGCCCATAGCTACGCCGAGCTTTACGGCTTCCACGATCTTGTCGATATTCATGTGACCCGGAACGATTTCGTTATATGATGAAACAATACCTACGAGAGGGCGTTTCATTTCTTCCTTTGTATGTCCGAGCGCATTGAAAAGGGAACGCTGCGATGCCTTTTCAACACCCTCGCAAAAATAATTTCCGCTCATTTTTTTCACCTCAAAAAATTTATTTGTTTTCTGTCTTGTTGTCGGGAGTATCCTCCGGCATAAAGAAAAACGGACTGCCGGCTTTATACAGCAGAAGAAGTCCTGCTGCAAGAAATGGGATTCCCCATGCAAAACTCATTGTTTCCTTGTTCCGGTCAACGATTATAATTCCTGAATCAGAACATTCTTTTTCGGCGATAACGCTGTTTTCGTCGTAAAAATCATCCATTTTAGAGATATATTCCAGAAAATCGCTGCTGTATTTGTCAGAAAAATATCCTGTAACTTCCTCACCATTCATAAGTCTGCGGTGTTCTTCAGAACCCTTTTCTACGGCAACATACCTGTATTTTCCGGCGACATTGACGATCATTATTTCATAATCTGACATTATCCCCTTGGAAACCTGTTCAAAAACGATAGCATTATGATTTTCAGTTCCTTCAAGCGCTCCCGCCACAGGCTTTGCACTGAAAGTAAGACTTCTGTTTTTCCGGACATCGCTTTCATTGAAAAGCTCTGACTGATCTGCGCATCCCATTATGCGGAACGCTCTGTAAGCACCGCTGATAAAAAGAATCAGTGCGATGAGCAGCAATGCAGCCGAAATCAGATGAAGCTTATCCGGTCTGAATTTTTTTATATATGAACTTGCCACTTTATACCCCTTATTTTCCCTGTATTGCTTAAAATAACCCCATATTCTATGCGGACGCCCGATGGGCGTCCTGTTTCATAGTATAACCGACCAGCATGGGCGGCTCTTGCAGCCGCCCGTCTGCCGGTACAGCAAAATTCTTAGTTGTTGATGAACTTGTCTTCTTCGTTGTTCCAGCTGTAGAGCTTTCTGATATCCTCGCCTACCTTCTCTGCGGGATGCTCAGCAGCAAGCTTTCTCATAGCCTTGAAGTGAACCTGCTTGCCGGCGTCAGACATATCGAGGAGGAATTCCTTAGCGAAAGAGCCGTCCTGAATATCGGAAAGAACCTTCTTCATAGCCTTCTTTGTCTCGTCAGTGATGATCTTGGGACCTGTGATGTAGTCGCCGTACTCAGCAGTATTGGAGATGGAGTATCTCATTCCGGCAAAACCGCTCTGGTAGATAAGATCAACGATGAGCTTCATTTCGTGGATACACTCAAAGTAAGCGTTTCTGGGATCATATCCAGCCTCAACAAGAGTCTCAAAGCCAGCCTGCATGAGAGCACATACACCGCCGCAGAGAACAGCCTGTTCACCAAAGAGGTCAGTTTCAGTTTCAGTTCTGAAAGTTGTTTCAAGAACTCCGGCACGAGCGCCGCCGATAGCAAGACCGTAAGCAAGAGCCATATCCTGAGCCTTGCCTGTAGCGTCCTGATGAACAGCAACGAGACAGGGAACACCCTTGCCAGCCTGATACTCAGAACGAACAGTGTGACCAGGTCCCTTAGGAGCGATCATTGTAACGTCAACGTCAGCGGGAGGAGTGATACATCCGAAGTGGATGTTGAAGCCGTGAGCGAACATGAGCATATTGCCGGCTTCGAGGTTAGGCTCGATGTCGTTTTTGTAGAGAGCAGCCTGCTTTTCATCGTTGATGAGGATCATGATGATGTCAGCCTGCTTAGCAGCCTCAGCAGCAGTGAAAACTTCAAAGCCCTGCTTTACAGCCTTGTCCCATGACTTTGAGCCTTCGTAAAGTCCGATGATAACTCTGCCCTTATCGCCGAGAGATTCCTTGGCATTGAGAGCGTGAGCGTGACCCTGTGAGCCGTAGCCGATTACAGCGATTGTCTTTCCGTAGAGAAGTGAAAGATCGCAGTCCTGTTCGTAATAAACCTTAGCAGTATTTTCCATGATTGAAAATCTCCTTTTAATTATAATAGTAATATATGTAATCGCCAAAAGGCAATTATATTTGAATTAAAGAATTGTGCAGGGGTTATTTAACTGTTTTAAGACAGTTTTCGCCTCTTTCGATAGCGACAAGACCTGTGCGGCACATTTCCATAATGCCGTAGGGCTTGAGAAGATCAATAAAAGCGTCGATCTTCGAGGTTTCGCCGGTAAGCTCGCACACGAGAGCCGTTGTGGAATAATCAACGATCTTTGAGCGGAATATCTCAACAGCAGTCATGATATCCTGTCTTGACTGCGGAGTATTTCTTACCTTTATAAGAAGAAGTTCACGGACAACAGTTTCGCTGCTGCGGAGGACTTCTACTTCCTTTACGTCATGAAGCTTGCGGAGCTGAAGGAGGATACGATCCTTCAGGTACTCATCACCGTGAAAGGCAATGGTAATTCGCGAAAAGCTGCTTGATTCTGTTTCGCCGACAGTAAGGCTGTCGATATTGAAGCCTCGCCGTGTAAACATTCCCGAAACACGGGAGAGCACGCCTGAAACGTTTGAAACGATAACGCCGATTACATACTGTTCCATATCACACACCTCACTTGATCTCTGTAATAATATCGTCGATAGAACCGCCGGGAGGAAGCATAGGAAGAACGAATTCATTGCAGTCCACGAGACAGTCGATGAGGAAAGTTCCGCCGTAAGAGAAAGCCTCTGCTGCTGCCTTTTCGAGTTCTTCCTTTGTGGAAACTCTGACACCCTTTGCGCCGAATGCTTCTGCAAGCTTTACAAAGTCGGTCTGACGGTTAAGAGTGGTATTGGAGTAATGCTTTCCGTAGAAAAGCGTCTGCCACTGACGAACCATTCCGAGAACGCCGTTGTTCATGATAACGATAACGACGGGGAGTCCCTGAGAAACGGAGGTTGCAAGTTCATTGAGATTCATGCCAAAGCTTCCGTCGCCTGTAAAGAGGAGGGAATATTTTCCTGTAGCGGCAGCGGCACCTATAGCTGCGCCGAGACCGTATCCCATAGTACCGAGACCGCCGCTTGTAAGGAAGGTTCTTGGTGTTTTAAGGGGATAACGCTGAGCCGCCCACATCTGATGCTGACCTACGTCAGTAGCAACAACTGCGTCGCCGGCACAGGAGCTTACGATATCAATGATATCATACGGATTAAGTCTGTTCTTTGCCGGAATACCGGTATTGCTGCACGGATTTGTACAATTTGAGCAGTCTTTCTGGAAAGTACATTCTCTTGCGCCTTCGATGCGGCGTTCTTCCTCAGCCTTAAGCTCAGCGATACGGGCGCTCCACTGAGGACGCTTCTGTTCATTCACGAGGGCGCAGAGTCTTTCAACAGCGTCTCTGATATCGGCATTTATCGAAAGATCAGCCGGAATATTCTTGTGAAGCTCAGCGCCGTCTATATCTATATGTATAATTCTGAAATTCTTGTTGAAGCGAGCCTTGTTTCCTGTAGCTCTGTCGCTGAATCTTGCACCGAGAGCTATAACGAGGTCAGATTCATCCTGAGCCATTGAGGAAGCAAAGTGACCATGCATACCCTGCATTCCGAGGAAACGCGGGTTGTCATAAGGAACAGCGGAAAGTCCCATAAGAGTGCAGCCCATAGGAGCGTCGATTTTTTCAGCAAGAGCCATAACCTCTGCGGAAGCTCTGCCGCTGATAACACCTCCGCCGAAGTATATGTAAGGTCTTTCAGCGGCTTCTATCATTTCAGCAGCCTTTTTAAGCTGATTGTCGTCAGCAAAAATGACGGGATAAGGGATCACAGGCTGAGCCTGAGCTTCAAACTCGCATTTTCCTATCTGGACATCCTTTGGAATATCCACAACAACAGGACCGGGACGTCCTGATTTAGCGATTTTGAAAGCCATACGGATAGTATCTGCAAGATCGTTTATATCCTTAACGATGAAGTTATGCTTTGTGATAGGCATAGTTACGCCCACGATATCAACTTCCTGAAAGCTGTCTCTGCCGATGAGATCGCACGGAACATTTCCGGTAATAGCGACCATAGGGACAGAATCAAGATAAGCTGTTGCGATTCCGGTAACGAGATTAGTTGCGCCGGGACCTGATGTTGCGATAACAACGCCGACCTTTCCTGTAGCTCTTGCATAGCCGTCAGCCGCATGAGCCGCACCCTGTTCATGGGCAGCGAGGACATGGTTTATACGGTCGCTGTTGAGGTAAAGTTCATCGAAAATATTGAGAACCTGACCTCCCGGATAACCGAAAACGGTGTCACAGCCCTGTTCGATGAGAGTTTCAACAATAATTTTAGCACCTGAGATAAACATGATAGAGTTTCATCCTTTACATTCAGAATGGCGGTGCATCCTGATTTATAATATAAAAACCTCCGACAGACTGCCGGAGGTTTAATTCAAGCGACACTGCACAGGTACATCTGCTGTGTACCGGCAAATATTACTCAAAGTCCTGCGGGCAGAATGAACTGAAGCGGCAGTCGGAAACTGTAATGACTGCGCTGTTAATAATGACTATACCGGAAAAAATAACGGCTGATCTCATTATTAATGCTCCTTTGCTCAGACTTTGAATATTCTTATTTAAATTATAGCACCTTCGGTCAATAAAATCAATACAAATGATTATATTCAGAAATATTTTGTTGAGTTTTTACAGTTTTAAACCAAGTTTTTCACTCGTCTTTGAACATATTGTTTACAGCGCTTACGAGAGCCTTGATAGAGGATTCCACGATATCGGTATCAATACCTGTTCCCCAGAAGCTTGCGCCGTTTTCGCCGATAATTTCGACATAAGAAACAGCCTTTGAAGCCGAACCTACTTCAAGAGCGTGCTCGGTGTAGGTATTTATGCTGTAATCTATTCCGGTATAGGAGCGGATAGCGTTGCTGACGGCGTCAAGACGACCGTTACCGTTGTTTGTGGCGGAAGCAACTCTGCCGTTGAATTCAAGACTTACGGTTGCTTCAATGCCATTGCACTGGACGTATCTTGTTTTTGTAACCTTAAGCGGTTCGGTGATATCCACAAAATTCGTCTTGAATATCTGGTACACCTCGTCAGGGAGAAGTTCCTTGTGCTTGTGGTCGGATACGCTCTTGACCATGTATCCGAGAGTCTCACGCATTTTCTTGGGAAGATTATATCCGAAGCGTGTTTCGAGGATGTAGCCTATGCCGCCTTTGCCGGACTGACTGTTGATTCTGATAACATCTGCGGAGTATTCCCTGCCGACATCCTCCGGATCAATCGGAAGATAAGGAACTGTCCAGTGTTCGGATCTTCCGTCCTCACGCCACTTCATGCCCTTTGCGATAGCATCCTGATGAGAGCCGCTGAACGCCGCAAAAACGAGCTTTCCGGAATAGGGTGAGCGTTCATGGACTTCCATTCGTGTGACCTTTGTGTAAAGCTCTGTAATTGACGGAATATCTGAGAAATCGAGCTCCGGATCAACGCCCTGAGAGTACATATTCATAGCCAGCGTGATTATATCGACGTTTCCTGTTCTTTCGCCGTTTCCGAAGAGAGTTCCCTCAACACGGTCAGCACCGGCGAGAAGTCCCATTTCAGTATCAGCAACAGCGCATCCTCTGTCGTTGTGGGGGTGGAGCGATACGATAACGTTTTCTCTGTATCTGAGGTTGTCGCACATATATTCAACCTGATTTGCATAAACGTGCGGCATTGAGAGCTGAACAGTTACCGGCAGATTGATGATTGCTTTGTCATCGGTGGTAGGCTGCCATATATCGAGGACAGCGTTGCATACTTCCAGAGCGAATTCCGGTTCAGTGCCGGTGAAGCTTTCAGGAGAATATTCAAAACGGAAGTTGCCCTCGTATTTTTCACGGTATTCTTTGCAGAGCCTTGCGCCTGTCACGGCTATGTCGATGATTTCCTCACGGCTTTTGCAGAAAACCTGTTCACGCTGAGCGAGAGAGGTCGAATTATAGAGATGAACGATAGCATTCTTGCAGCCCTTGAGAGCCTCGAAGGTCTTGTGGATTATGTGTTCCCTTGACTGAGTGAGCACCTGAATTGTAACGTCATCGGGGATCATATTCTGCTCGATAAGTGTACGGCAGAAGTCGTATTCTGTTTCGGATGCGGCAGGAAAACCGATTTCAATTTCCTTGAAGCCTATTTCAACGAGCTTGTTGAAGAATTCAAGCTTTTCGCCGAGACTCATAGGGATGATAAGGGCCTGATTTCCGTCTCTCAGATCGACGCTGCACCACATGGGAGCCTTTTCGATACATGATTTTTTTGTCCATTTCATCTGTGTTGCCGGAGCTTCAAAGAACTGGCGGGTGTACTTGTTTACGTTTTTCATAAAAAATTTCCTCCAATCATTTTAATCCGATCAGATAACAAAAAAGTCTCTTTCATACACTAAGGTATGAAAGAGACGAAGTTACAAACTGAGATACTCCGTGGTACCACTCTTCTTGGCGCAAAGCGCCCGCTCATCTGCGTCGGATTAACGCATATCTCTGTAACGGGAGAAACCGTCCAAGCCTAATGTCCGCAGAGCGGTTTTCAGCCGGATGCTCAGGGAGGAGCTATGACCTGCTTCGTTTTGCTGTCTTTCACCGCCGACAGCTCTCTGTAAAAATTCTACAGGCTTTATTTCCCTTCATCGCATTTTCGATATTGAAATTATTATAGCAGTTGATTTTTGATTTGTCAAGAGTTTTTTGAAAAATTTTTTTCAGCTGAATAAATTCCGGAAACTCGTCAACAATAGATCATGAATCAATAATTTTCGGTGCCGGAGCATTTTTTCTGCGTTTTTTTTCACGGCGTTCTTCTGCGGCGGAGCAGGAAAAATACTGCACTGCGGCGATAATGAAAGTAAGCAGAAACGGCAGTATAACAGGGAAAATCCGCTGTCTGTACATATCCGCCACCGGAACGGCAGAGTACATACCGTGTCCCATCCAGCCTGCGGATTCTGCATGAGAAGCAAGCTTGAATAAAGCCGCCATGCATACGGCAAACGACGGCAGAGCTATACACATTGACAGCAGATTCGGCAGACTTTTTCTGAAAAGACAGAGTATCGCCGCCGCTGTAAGCAATGCTCCGGACAGCACAAGAGCCGCACCGCAGAAAGTGATCTTACTGCCATAGCTTCCGCTTTTGCTGAGGATCCCGATACCCGTCATCATGGTCATAAACAGAGGGTATACAGCAGTAAGCACGATAAGCAGAAGCTTTGCGGCTGGCATTATGATATTTTGTTTTCTGTGAATTTTTTTCATGGGGAATTCTCCATTTTATTGCAATAATTTTCAATAGTAATCCGGTTCAAATGAAATATAATAAGCTTCGACAGGCTCCGGATATCATTCGGACCCCTGTCTTATTCAGAGTGAAAGGACTGGAAGAATGCAGCTTAAAAGAAAAATAATCAGGTCAGCCGGAGCAGTGCTTTCGGCGGCGTTTCTCTGTCTTTTCGGAACAGCTGGGTATTATTCGTCTAAGCTTCCGTCGGCGGTGGTTATCGAGCCTGCCGCAGAGCTTAAAATCGCAGAATATCCGGAGATAAGCTGTTCAGTAAGTCCGGAATCAGTCATGCATACGGCAGAGAGCTTATCAAAAACAAAGCAGGTGACTCTCTCGCTTTTCGGAGCAATTCCGGTCAAGAGCGTCAGCGTGACAGAAGCGGAAGCTCCGGTGCTTGTTCCGTGCGGACATCCCTTCGGAATAAAACTTCTTATGGACGGCGTTATGGTCACAGAGCTTGGAGCAGTTACGGATATAGGCGGAAATACGAGCTGTCCGGCGGAAGATGCCGGAATTATGACGGGAGATGTAATAAAATCCGCAAACGGAGAAGTGCTTGTTTCAAACAGCCGGCTTCAGGAAATAATTTCGCAGAGCGGCGGAAGTGAGATAACTCTGCAGGTCAGCCGCAATGATACGGAATTTACTGCAAAGCTCCGCCCTGTATTTTCTGAAAAGAACAATATGTGGCGAGGAGGAATGTGGGTTCGTGACAGCGTCGCCGGAATAGGTACGATGACCTTTATCAACAAGGAAACCGGAGAATTTGCCGGACTGGGACATCCTATCTGCGATTCCGACACAGGCGAGCTTGTGCCTGTTTACAGAGGAGAAGCAGTTCCCGTGAAGATCACGGAAGCACGCAAAGGCGAAAAGGGGATCCCCGGCGAGCTTCGCGGAAGTTTCACATCGGGAACGTATGGTATTCTTGAACGCAACAGCAGGTGCGGAGTTTTCGGACGTCTCACAAAGGAGAGTGTAGATGAGCTTTGCGGCGATTCCTGTGAATACGTCATGGGATATCGTCAGGATATAACGACAGGTGAAGCGGAAATTCTTACGACTGTCAGCGGAGATACTCCAAAGAAGTATAAAATCGAGATCGAGAGCATAGACTTAAACAGCGGCGAATCTTCAAAGAACATGGTTATCCGGATAACCGACAAGCGTCTTGTAAAGGAATCGGGCGGTATAATTCAGGGAATGAGCGGCAGTCCGATAATACAGAACGGGCGGCTCATAGGAGCGGTAACTCATGTATTTGTTGCCGATCCCACGAGAGGATACGCAGTTTTTGCTGATAATATGGCTGAATATCTTGACGGATAAAATAAAACCGGTCGTTACGGAAATGTAACGGCCGGAAATTTTCGAAGATCATAAAAAGTGGAAATAATTATCTGCTTTCCTCGCTGAAACCGCTGTCTACGAGTTCAACAAGTGCTTCTACAGCAGCCTTTTCGTCAGCACCGTCAGCGATAACCTTGATGTTAGTTCCGCCTACGATACCAAGAGAAAGAATACCGAGGAGGCTCTTAGCGTTAACTCTGCGCTCTTCCTTTTCGATCCAGATAGATGACTTGAATTCGTTAGCCTTCTGAATAAAGAAGGTAGCAGGTCTTGCGTGAAGTCCAACCTGATTCTTAACCATTACTTCCTTAACAAACATATACAACTCTCCTATTCTCTTAATTTCAGCCCTCTCAAACGCTGAATATGCAAGTGCAGACAGCGCCGCACTTACAACAGAGGGCGATCGCTTTTTGCTTTCCTTTGCTGATATCATTATACATTCAAAAATCATGATAGTCAACGGATTTTTTCTCATAAATGCGGATATTTCAATAAATTCTACATTTAGATTAAATACCGGCTGAATTTATCTTGCTTGCTTGTTGATTATCACCACAAAGAATTGTTAATTGTAATTGGTAATGTTACATAATATTCCACAAAAGATTATATGAAATTCTTCTAAATGGAATTTATCTTTTGGTATATACAAGAAGTAATCATGTCTAAATAAAAATATTTAACATCTTATCTCGGATTATTTATATAATATGTCATATAAAAACTATTTTGACAATTTGTAGGGGCTGCTTTAATTCCGAATTTCAAATTAAAAGGGCGCATTATGGATGCGCCCTTGCTGTCTTTGCAGTTATTTTCTTCTTTTTTTCTTGGGCGGAGGCGGCGGATTATCTATCAGATACTGTTCAAGAAGATCAGGCCGTCTTTCTGCGGTGATCTCAAGACTCTGCTCGTGTCTCCACTTGCT
This sequence comes from Ruminococcus sp., assembly GCA_017461395.1. Classification (GTDB taxonomy): domain Bacteria; phylum Bacillota; class Clostridia; order Oscillospirales; family Ruminococcaceae; genus Ruminococcus. The sequence continues at coordinate 4,173 of JAFTYF010000022.1, read as the reverse complement.
GATATTTGCGTGATGTCCCGTCAGAAGCACCGGCGGAACCGGCATTTCCTCCCAGACTTCCGGACGTGTGTACTGCGGATATTCCAGCAGACCGCTGTAAATACTTTCGTCCGTGAAGCATACATCGTCAGAGAGAACTCCGGGACACATTCTTGCAACAGCGTCAGCAAGCACCATTGCCGGAAGCTCGCCGCCGGTAAGAACATAGTCGCCAATGGAGATTTCCTCGTCCACGATTTTGTCTATAACACGCTGATCCACGCCCTCATAGTGACCGCAGATAATGAGGATATTATCCATTTTTGAAAGCTCAACAACTCTTTTCTGGTCGAGAACCTTTCCTTTCGGGGACATATATATAGTGTGCGGTTTTGTGCCGAGATCCTCGCAGACTGCCTTGTAGCAGTTGTAGATAGGCTCGCACTGCATGACCATACCCATTCCGCCGCCGTAAGGAGTATCATCTACACGGCGGTGCTTATCCTGAGTATATTCCCGTATCTGACGGCAGTTTACCTCTATTTTTCCAGCTTTTCGGGCACGTCCCACGATGCTTTCTCCGAGGACAGCCTCGCACATTTCAGGAAAAAGAGTTGCAATTTCGATTTTCATTCAAAAAGCCCCTCCAGCGGACGAATAGTCATAATATTTCCGTCGATATCCGTAGAAACAACAACGTCAGCGATAGCCGGAACGAGATATTCCTTTTCTTCGCCCTTTATCACATAGACATCATTTGCGCCCGTCTGCATTACATCGGCGATTTTTCCGTACATAAAGCCAGTATCAGCGTCTTTTACTTCCATGCCGATAAGGTCCTGAATGAAGTATGTATCCTCATCAAGTTCAAGGTCGTCACGGTGCATATAAAGGATTTTGTTCCGGAGCTTTTCAGCGTCCTCAACGGTATTTATTCCCTCCAGCTTTGCGATGACCATTCCCTTGAATACACGGGAGCGCTCAACGAAAATTTCTTTATGGTTTTTTCCGAGAAAAAGCCTGTCAAATTCGCACAAAAGCTCCGGCACGTCGGTGTAGGGCATAATTTTCACTTCGCCCTTTATACCGTGAGTTGTAACGATTTTTCCGGCTTCAAGATATTGTTTTTTCATATAACCTCCCGTTTTTTGATTCGTAATGCTTAATTAAATAAAGGTTGTCACAATATGTAGGGGACGGCATCTCGACGTCCCGTAAAATTCATATATCATGCGGGCGAACACAGTTCGCCCCTACGACAAATGGCTATTCTGCGTATTATAATGCAGGGACGCCCACTGGGCGCCCCTGAAGTGGTTCAATAAAGATTATGCTTGCACCAGCAGTTCTTACCGCATTTCGGGCAGCGTATTTTTCGTGAATCGGGCTTGTGGTTCGCAAATAAGTAGTTTGCACTTAATTTCGGTACAAATTTCTCATTGCATTCCTCGCACTGATAATAACCGACGCTGCAATCCACAAAAATTATTGCTATAATTCCTATAAACAGCGGAATTAGAGTAACATGTATCAGATTATCCGGAAGGTCATACCAACGTATAAGTGCAGCAATAATAAGCATTGGTGCTATTACCAACAGCATAATCAGAACTGTCAATGCAATAAGTTTCCCTCTGCCTTTTTTGTTTCTCATTAAATCCATCATAGTTTCCTCAGCTTTCTCCTTGTAGCTCTCATCGGGGATACGCTCGCCCGTGAGTAGCTCGTTTACGTTTATGCCGAGAACTTCGCAGAGAGGCATCATGAGCGACACCTCAGGCATACCCTTGCCTGTCTCCCATTTGGAAACGGTCTTGTCGCTTATGAGGAGCTCGTCAGCGAGCTGTCTCTGAGTCATTCCCTTTTCTTTTCTTATCTGTGCGATGAATTTACCTGTTTTGATCTGGTTCATTCTGATCGCCCTCCTTTCAAGAAAAAGTATAGACCGGAAACGGGAAAAAGTACACCCACAAACCGTAGAATTACGATATACAGGCAATTCTACGATTCGTGGAGAGGAAATACAATGCTTAATTCGAATGCGTAATTAAATAAAGGTTGTCACAATATGTAGGGGACGGCGTACCCCAAGGGCACTTCCGTTGGGCATCCTTATTTTATACAAGCATTGTAAGCACACCCGCAATGGCGAAAAAGAGTCCGAATCCGAGGCTGAGACGGAATGTCACACCATAGTCGTTGCTTCCAGGGATTATATGTATAATATTTTGCGGATTTGAAGCGTCAACCCACATAGAGACTTTTATGCCCTTACTGTAATATCTGAAATTTAGTTTGCGTTTTTCAATTTCGTGAAAATATTCTTCTTTTTTGCACTTGTAACAAACTGTAACAGTATCATTTTTATCGTTTATTAAAGAGATTTTTCCGGTACATAAAATCTTGCCGTTTCTGACACCGCCCGGTTTCAGGTAAAATGCCATTGCGATGAGACATAGACCTAAAATAATGCAGCCAATACTCATATTATTTTCCTCAGTTCTTCATTTCAAAGTTTTCGCCGAGAACATCCTTGTTAGCTTCGAGGATAGGATTGATGTATTCGCTGAGGAATTCGTCAACCTGCTGAGAGCTTCTTCCGGTATAATTTTCCGGCTTGAGAACAGCTTCAAGCTCGTTGCGTGTGATTTTGAACAGAGGATCATTGAGGATAAGCTCGCAGAGATTGTTGTCCTTTCCGTAAACCTTTACCTGTTCGCCGGCGATCATGGAGTAGTCCATAATTCTGTCGTGGAGTTCCTGACGGTTGCCGCCCTTCTTTACAGCGTCCATCATGATATTCTCGCTTGCCATGAAAGGAAGCTCAGCCATAACACGTCTGCGGATGATCTCAGGATATACCACAAGACCGTTAGTAACGTTCATCATGATATTAAGGATAGCGTCAACACCGAGGAATGCCTCAGCCACACTGATTCTCTTGTTAGCGGAGTCGTCAAGAGTTCTCTCGAACCACTGGGTTCCGGCTGTGAATGCAGGGTTAAGGCTGTCGATCATGACATATCTTGCAAGAGAAGTGATACGCTCGCAGCGCATAGGATTTCTCTTGTAAGCCATAGCAGAAGAACCGATCTGCTTCTTTTCACGGGGTTCTTCCATTTCCTTGAAGCTCTGGAGGAGACGCATATCGTTGGAGAATTTGCTTGCTGTCTGAGCGATACCGCTGAGAACTGCAAGAACCTGAGAGTCAACCTTTCTTGAATAAGTCTGACCGGAAACAGGAACAACGCTGTCGAAGCCCATTTCTTCTGCGATCATTTTTTCAAGCTGCTTGATCTTGTCTGTATCTCCCTCGAAAAGCTCCATGAAGGAAGCCTGAGTACCAGTAGTTCCCTTAGAACCGAGAAGGCTGAGAGTAGAGATTCTGTATTCGAGGTCGTTGAAGTCCATGAGAAGCTCGTTGAGCCAGAGAGTAGCTCTCTTGCCTACTGTAGTGAGCTGTGCGGGCTGGAGGTGAGTATATGCAAGACAGGGCATATTCTTGTATTCATCGGCAAATTTTGCGAGATTGCCCATAACGTTTATAAGCTTTCTGCGTACAACTCCGAGAGCGTCACGCATAATTATAACATCGGTATTGTCGCCGACATAGCATGAAGTTGCGCCGAGGTGGATGATACCGGCAGCATCAGGGCAAGCCTGTCCGTATGTGAAAACGTGAGCCATTACGTCATGGCGTGTGATTTTCTCACGTTCCTCAGCCATAGCGTAGTCAACGTCGCTGATGTGTTCTTCAAGCTGTTTTACCTGAGCCTCAGTAACAGGAAGTCCAAGTTTCATTTCAGCTCTTGCGAGAGCAACCCAGAGCTTTCTCCAGGTAGTGAATTTTTTATCGGCAGAGAAAATATACTGCATTTCCTCGCTGGCATAACGTGTGCAGAATGGGCTTTCGTAGCTGTTGATATTACCGCTCATAATAAAGTTCTCCTTCAGGAATATTTTTCTCCGTTCTATGCGGAGCAATACAGATTAATTATACCATTTTTTACAATATCTGTCAAGGGCGCCAGCGGCAGCGTGAAGCTGTACTTGTGTAGGATTACAATAGATATGAGACAATTAACAAAAAAAGGTAGCGGAGCAGCATAGACCTGTGTTACAGTTAAGTTGCGAGAATAAAAGCAACAGGAGGTTAGCTGATCCGCCATGAATACTATAACACAAATAACTACT
>JAFTYF010000021.1 GCA_017461395.1 Ruminococcus sp. | reverse complement strand
GTTTCAACGTATGTGAAGCCGTTGATTCTTGCGATAATCTGAGCAGCGTCCCTGCCGAGACCGTTGAGGATAACACGAAGGGGCTTCTGGCGAACCTTGTTTGCCTTTTCAGCGATACCGATAGCACCTTCAGCAGCAGCGAATGACTCGTGACCTGCGAGGAATGCGAAACACTCTGTTTCTTCTTCGAGGAGCATTTTGCCGAGGTTACCGTGACCGAGACCAACCTTACGCTGATCAGCAACAGAGCCGGGGATACAGAAAGCCTGGAGACCTTCGCCGATAGCAGCAGCAGCGTCAGCAGCTCTTGTACAGCCCTTCTTGATAGCGATAGCACAGCCTACTGTGTAAGCCCACTTAGCGTTCTCAAAGCAGATAGGCTGAATTCCTTCAACGAGCTTGTAGATGTCAAGTCCTTTTTCCTTGCAAACGTCAGCGCACTCTTCGATAGAGTTGATGCCGTATTCCTTTATAACAGCGAGAATCTGCTTTTCACGTCTTTCATATGATTCAAATAAAGCCATTTTTAAGGTCCTCCTTATTCTTTTCTGGGATCAACGATTTTAACAGCGTCAGCAACTCTGCCGTACTGACCCTTTGCCTTTTCGATTGCGGTGTTAGCGTCATCGCCTGCCTTGATGAAGTCCATCATCTTGCCGAAGTTAACGAACTGATAACCGATGATCTCATCGTCCTCGTTAAGAGCAATACCTGTAACGTAGCCGTCTGTCATTTCGAGGTAGCGGGGACCCTTTGCAAGAGTTCCGTACATTGTACCAACCTGTGAACGAAGTCCCTTTCCGAGATCCTCAAGACCTGCACCGATCACGAGACCATCCTCTGAGAATGCGCTCTGTGAACGACCGTAAACGATCTGAAGGAAAAGCTCTCTCATAGCTGTGTTAATAGCATCACAAACGAGGTCAGTATTAAGAGCCTCGAGGATTGTTCTGCCGGGAAGGATCTCTGATGCCATAGCGGCAGAATGAGTCATACCTGAGCATCCGATTGTTTCAACGAGACACTCCTGAATAATGCCTTCCTTTACATTGAGAGTGAGCTTACATGTACCCTGCTGAGGTGCGCACCAGCCGATACCGTGAGTGAAACCGGAAATATCCTTGATTTCCTTAGCCTTAACCCACTTTGCTTCCTCCGGGATAGGAGCGGCGCCGTGTGCAACGCCCTGAGCGATGGGGCACATTTTTTCAACTTCGTGAGAATAAATCATAAAAGTACTCCTTTCATATTTAAGGTGAACTGTTCACCATAGCATATATTTTATATTATACAACATATTAATATAAAAATCAAGTGTTTTTTGAAATTTTTAATCACTGTAATTTGCACTGTTGGAACAGATGCAAAAACAATTGATAAAAAAGCTTGAAAAATTTCGTGAAATATGATAAAATAAATATGTATGTTTAAAAATAACGTTCTGATTAATGTTTTTCAGTGAAAGGCAGAGGCTAAATGGTAAAGAAAAAGGATTACGGCAATGAAAGCATTACCATGCTCAAGGGCGCAGATAAAGTTCGTAAGCGTCCGGCAGTTATTTTTGGATCTGATGGTCTTGACGGCTGCGAGCATTCGATTTTTGAGGTTATTTCAAATTCTATAGACGAAGCCCGAGAAGGCTATGGAAATAAAATCATCATTACGCACTTCCGAAATAACGATATTGAGGTGCAGGATTTCGGACGAGGCTGTCCGGTCGATTACAATAACTCTGAACAGCGCTATAACTGGGAGCTTGTTTACTGCGAGCTGTATGCCGGCGGTAAATATGATGATTCTGACGATTCATACGAGTATTCTCTCGGACTGAACGGTCTCGGACTTTGTGCGACACAGTTCTCGTCTGAATATATGGATGTTGAAGTTATTCGTGACGGATTCAGATATGAGCTTCATTTTGAAAAGGGCGAAAATATCGGCGGATTAAAAAAAGAATCGTGCAAGAAAAAGCAGACAGGTACAAAAACACGCTGGCGTCCTGATCTGGATGTATTTACTGATATCGAAGTATCTGATGATTATTTCCGTGATATACTTAAACGTCAGGCAGTTGTGAATCCGAATATTCTTTTTGTATTCAGAACTGAAAATGAAAGCGGAAGCTTTGATGAAGAAGAATTCATCTACGAGAACGGTATTACCGACTATGTAAAAGAAGTTGCAGGAGATGCCGCAATGACCTCCATTCAGCACTGGACTGCTGAAAGACGCGGACGTGACCGTGAGGATAAGCCGGAATATAAGGTAAAGCTTGATGTTGCACTGACATTTTCAAACAGAATAAAAATGACGGAATATTACCATAACTCCAGCTTTCTGGAGCATGGCGGTTCACCGGAAAAGGCCGTAAAGCAGGCATTTGTATCTCAGCTTGATACCTATATAAAATCTGTAAACGGATATCAAAAGAACGAAGCAAAGATCACTTTCGTTGATGTCGAGGAGTGTCTTGTTATCGTTTCGTCGTCCTTCTCGACGCAGACATCATATGAAAATCAGACGAAAAAAGCGATTACCAATAAGTTCATCTACGAAGCGATGACGGAATTCCTGAAGCATCAGATTGAGGTTTACTTCATGGAAAATCCAGATGAAGCAAAGCGTATATCCGAACAGGTACTTCTTAATAAGCGAAGCCGTGAGAATGCTGAAAAAACTCGTCTGAATATGAAGAAGAAGCTTTCCGGAACTATTGATCTTTCAAATATGGTGGAAAAATTCGTAGACTGCCGTACTAAGGATATATCACGTCGTGAAATATACATTGTTGAGGGTGATTCGGCTTTAGGCTCTGTAAAGCTGGCGAGAGATGCTGAATTTCAGGCGATAATTCCGGTCAGAGGAAAGATACTCAACTGTCTTAAGGCTGAGTATACAAAAATATTCAAGAGCGAGATTATAACCGATCTTATAAAGGTTCTCGGATGCGGCGTTGAGGTGAATTCAAAAGCGAATAAGGACTTGTCAACGTTCAATATTGACAATTTCCGTTGGAGCAAGATTGTTATTTGTACCGATGCGGATGTTGATGGCTTCCAGATCAGAACGCTCATTCTTACAATGCTCTACAGGCTTACACCAACTCTTATCGAAAAGGGATACGTTTATATTGCAGAATCACCGCTTTTTGAGATAAATACAAAAGAAAAAACGTATTTTGCGTACACTGAACAGGAAAAACAGCGGATACTTGATATGATAGGTGATAAAAAACATACCATACAGCGTTCAAAAGGTCTTGGTGAAAACGAACCCGACATGATGAGTCTTACTACAATGAATCCTGAAACGCGCCGTCTTATCAAGGTTTCGGCAGATGATATACGGGAGTCCGCCGAGATATTTGAGATGCTTCTCGGAGATGATCTTCAGGGGCGTAAGGATTATATTTCACAGTATGGTGCAGATTATCTTGAACTGGCAGATATAAGCTGATAAATTCTGTACTATGATTTTAAGAGGTTTAAAATATGGCAAGAAAAAAAGATTCTACTCCGAAAAAATCCGCTTACAAGCATGAAGCGTATATTGAAGGCTCAGGAAGTGTTGTCAACGAGAGCATTTCTGATACTCTGAAAAAGAATTATATGCCTTATGCTATGAGCGTTATTATATCAAGAGCACTTCCGGAGATTGATGGCTTCAAGCCCTCACACCGCAAGCTTTTATACATGATGTATAAACGCGGACTGCTTAACCCCGACAAGGAAAGATCAAAATCTGCAAATGTTGTCGGAGAAACAATGAAGCTCAATCCGCACGGCGATCAGGCAATTTACGAAACACTTGTCCGTCTTACCCGCGGAAATGAAGCTCTTCTTCATCCGTATGTTGACTCAAAGGGAAACTTCGGAAAGCAGTATTCAAGTAAGATGCATTACGCTGCTGCTCGATATACCGAGGTAAAGCTTGAAAAAATATGTGCCGAATTATTCCGTGATATCGACAGCGATACGATAGATTTTGTTCCGAACTATGATAATACCATGCAGGAGCCAACACTTCTGCCGGTAGCATTTCCGTCTGTTCTGGTAAATTCCAATACCGGAATTGCCGTTTCTATGGCGAGCAACGTCTGTCCTTTCAATCTGGAGGAAGTCTGCGAGACGACAATTGCGCTGATGAAAAATCCTGATCACGATATTCTCAGCACCCTCAAGGGACCGGATTTCCCCGGCGGAGGACTTATGCTCTATGATGAAACTGAGCTTAAAAAGGTTTTTGAAACAGGCAGGGGAAGCATAAAGGTTCGTTCAAAGTATAATTATGATAAGTCTGCAAATTGCCTGGAAATCACGCAGATTCCATATACTACAACGATTGAGGCTATCGTTGATAAGATCGTTGATCTTGTCAAGCAGGGGAAGATCCGTGAGGTATCGTATATTCGTGACGAGACAGACATCGATGGACTTAAAATTGCAATTGACCTTAAAAAGGGAACCGATCCTGACAAGCTTATGCAGAAGCTTTACCGTCTTACTCCGCTTCAGGATAGTTATCCATGCAATTTCAATATTCTTATTGCCGGAACTCCGAAGGTAATGGGTGTTCGTGAAATACTTACGGAATGGACGGCTTTCCGTGAAGAATGTGTTCAGCGCCGGACATATTATGAGCTTCAGAAGAAGAAGGAAAAGCTTCATCTGCTGGAGGCTCTTTCAAAAATACTTCTTGATATTGATAAAGCTATCCGCATTATCCGTGAAACTGAAAGTGAAGCCGATGTTGTTCCGAACCTCATGATAGGTTTCGGAATTGACGAGATTCAGGCGGAATATGTGGCAGAAATCAAACTGCGAAATATCAACAGACAGTATATTCTCCGCCGTATCGACGAGGTGGATCAGCTTAAAAAAGATATCGCTGAAATGGAAGAAATTCTTCGTGATAAGAAGAAAATCAGAAAAATAATAATTGATGAGCTTCGCCGTGTAATCAAGAATTACGCTCAGCCGAGAAAGACAATGTTCTATTATCAGTCTGATGTTGAGGATGAACAGCAGATCGACGATACACCTGATTATCCTGTAAATCTTTTTGTAACAGACGGCGGATACTTTAAAAAGATAACTCCGCAGTCGCTCAGAATGAGCAAAGAGCATAAGCTTAAGGACGGCGATTTTATTTCCCAGAGCTTTGAAGCTTCAAATAAGACTGATCTTATATTCCTGTCGGATAAGGCGCAGGCATATAAAACAAAAGCAAGTGCATTTGACGATACAAAAGCAAGTCTTATGGGAGATTACGTTCCGGCAAAGCTTGGTTTCGATGACGGAGAAAACCTCAGAGCGCTTATTCCAACAACAGATTACAGCGGATATATTGTGTATTTCTATGAAAACGGAAAAGCAGCAAAGGTTCCGCTTAAATCGTATGAAACAAAAACAAACCGCCGTAAGCTTGCAAACGCATACTCAGATAAATCGCAGCTTGTTGCAGCAGTTTTTATTGCGGAGGACTGCGATATCCTGCTTAGAAGCTCCAGCGGTCATACTCTTATGTTTAATACGGCATTGCTTCTGCCGAAGACTACAAGGGATTCACAGGGCGTTCAGGTAATAAATCTGCGCAAAAAAGCAGTTCTTGCATCTGCCTCCGCAGTTTCAGACGAAGAACGGGAAAATCTTGAAAAATACCGTTCAAAGTCAGTTCCGGCAGCTGGAAAGCCAGCTAAGGAGCTTGGAGATACAAATCAGCTCATGCTGTGATCATCATGTTTTATGTTAAGCCGGAATTTTCGCTTTGATATTGTAAGAGTTCCGGCTTCTTTCATTTTTGCGATTTGTCTCTGAAGAGCACTTCTGTTGACACAGAGATAATCGGAGAGTGCAGTTGTTGAAAATGGAATCTGTGGTGTTTTTCCATCGGGCGTCTTGTCCTCAATGATTCTAAGATAGCTTATAAGCCGGTCTTCTATGGTACGCTGACTGAGAACATCAATACGCTGATTAAGTCTGACCGTATTTTCTGACATTATTTTCAGAAGATTTTCAACTACCTGTGAATGGCACAGACAGGCATTTTCACAGCGTTTTGTAATTTCACTTCTATGAACGAACATCACTTCGCAGTCAGTTTCGCTAACTATTTCAACGCTGTTCCTGCGCAGAATATTATAGGTGAAAAAAGTTCCGAAAACTCCGCCTTTTTCTACTGATTCGATGATAGTACGCACACCGTTTATATCATATCGGACAATAACGATATTTCCGGAAAGAATTATTCCGAGACGATCATTAAGATCATCAAATTGGGCAATACAGGCTCCGGCTTTAAATTTACGGCAGTCTGCATTGAAGCATTTCACCATTCTGATACAATCATCCTGGTTTATTCCATTAAAAAGTATGTTATCGAGCGGCATCATAAAAATTTCCTCCTTTGTTGCAATTGCAACAGACAAGTTCTTTATTTTATGATACAATAAATTCAGATCAAAGTCAAGCATATGATCGGAAAGTGAGGAAATTTTTATGCAGATAAATATTATCGGTAATCAGCTCTCACAGGAGGAAATCAACGCATACATAGACTACGGCAGAAATAAATACAGCGACAGGATAATTTCCGGAATGACTGTAAAAACTGACGGAGAATTTGTTGATCTCAAGTATGAATTTGCGGATGTTCCATTTGAGCGTATCAGAAGAATTACGGGATATCTTGTAGGAACTCTTGACCGTTTCAATAACGGAAAGCGCGCTGAGGAGAGCGAAAGAGTAAAACACAGTGTCTAATGCTGCAACACAGTATTAACGATAAATAAACTAAAAATTATATTAAATAACGGAGGTAATTATTATGAAAAAATATGTATGTCCAGTTTGCGGATATGTTCACGAAGGTGATGAAGCTCCTGAGAAGTGCCCACAGTGCGGCGTTCCGGGTTCAAAGTTCATCGTTAAGGAAGAAACATCTGATAAGCTTGTTTTTGCCTGCGAGCACGAAGTAGGCGTTGCAAAGTCTGTTACAGATCAGGAGATCATTGATGGACTTCGTGCTAACTTCAGCGGCGAATGTACAGAGGTTGGTATGTACCTTGCAATGGCAAGAGTGGCTCACAGAGAGGGCTATCCGGAGATTGGTCTTTATTGGGAAAAGGCTGCTTACGAGGAAGCAGAACACGCTGCTAAGTTTGCTGAGCTTCTCGGTGAGGTGGTTTCATCCTCAACAAAGGAAAATCTCACAATGAGAGTTGCTGCTGAACACGGCGCTACAGAGGGTAAGCTTACTCTTGCAAAGAGAGCTAAGGAACTCAATCTTGACGCTATTCACGATACAGTTCATGAAATGGCAAGAGACGAAGCAAGACACGGCAAGGCTTTCGAGGGACTTCTTAAGAGATATTTTGGTTAATTCCGTGATGGTATAATACAGAAAAACCGCAGTCAACTAAACTGCGGTTTTTTATTACTTAGAATCTATAATGTATTTTCTTAGTGCTTTGACTTTTTCGTCTATTGCAGTGATAATCTCAATGAATTTTTCATCGCTTTGCCCCGTAGGATCATCTAGTCCCCAGTTAAAAAACTTAATTCCCAGAACGTATGGACAAGCAACATTGCATCCCATAGATATGGTAATATCAGTTTTTGGAATATCATTAAGAAGCTTGGAGAACTGCTCCTGTTCCATATCAATTCCGTATATCTTTTTCATCAGCCGGACAGCATCCTGATTGATATGCGGCTTAGTTTCTGTACCTGCTGAATAGCAGTCGCAGATATCCGATAAATATTTTTTTCCTAATGCTTCAGCGATCTGACTGCGGCACGAATTATGAACGCATATAAAAGCGACTTTTTTCTTAATCATAGCAACTCCTTTATAATTTATACATAATAATTAAGTTTATTATATCACATCAGTTCTATTTTGTAAATGATTACTTGACATATTTAAAAAAAAGCGTTATAATTAAAAAAAGTCACCAAGAATGGAGTGATAGCAGTGATTTTGAAAATGAATGCAGTTATATTGGAAATATATGATAAAAGACTGCTTGTTCGTGATGAACAGACAAATCAGGATTATATTGTGAATCTGAAGCGAAATCGAAAATTCAACGTTGGTGATACGCTGGTGATCCATTACGGCGAAGCGATGACACTCAGTCTGCCGCCGCATATAAGCGCTGTCAGAATACGAAAAATTCAAAACAACAGAAAGGGTGATGCAAATGAAATTTAGAAGAATAATCTCAGCCGCTTGCACAGCTGCGATGATGTCTGCGTATGTGATACCGGCAGAAGCTGCACAAAGCTCTATAATTCTCTATTCCGGTGAAATCACAGCTGATGCCTGGACGTGTCCTGTAACGATTCCGGTATACGACCGCAGTATTTACGCTGAAGGTAACAGAATTGCAATCCAGTGCGATGCAGAATCAGCTCCATATTTTGCTCTTACATCAACCAGCGGAGGAAAAGAATGGGCACAGGTTGCTCCGGATTCCTCAGAAGGCAACTGGTATTATTACTCATACGAAGCAATGGCTGATGCTTTTGGAACGGATTTTTCCAAACTCGACTATGTTAATGTAATGGCCGGAAATTCCACGATGACGCTTTATACCATTGAAATGCAGCTTGAAAAACCTATTGAGATTCCCGAACCGGAATACGAAAAGGTGCAGCATAATTCCCGTGTAGTCGGCTATCTGCCGGACTGGGCGTATTATACTTATTCAAGTATGGATCTCAGTGCGCTGACTCATATTAATATTGCATTTTGCATTCCGGATTCAGACGGAAATCTTAAATGTAATATTCCTTCGTATGATATGAAAAATATCGTAAATAGAGCCCATGAATACGATGTAAAGGTAATGGCTGGTCTTGGCGGAGGAGGAGGCTGTGACAACTATCTTCCTCTAATTGATACACCAGAGGAAATGGCTGCCTTTAACGAAGAAATTATGGATTACTGTGAGACATACGATCTTGACGGAATTGATCTCGATATTGAACTTGGTTCCAGTCATCAGATATGGACTTACTATGAAGACTGGGTAGCTTCTCTCAGAACTCTTTGTGATGAGCGTGGATATGAGCTTTCTACAGCAACGGCTCAATGGGTTGCTGTAAATGTTTCTCCTGAAACTTTCGGACTTTTCGATTTCGTCAATGTTATGGCTTACGATAACGATGCTGATGAATCTTCTCACGCTGATATGGAATTTGCCGAGTCATCACTTGAATACTTTAATATTCAGAAAAAAATCCCGAAAGAAAAGCTTGTGCTCGGTGTTCCGTTCTATGGCAGAGGGTATACTGAAGACGGTAAACTTGACTGGAATTCTTACGTTCCTTTTGCAAAGCTGATTGAATACGACAAGGCAAATTATGATGCTGATCTGTATGATGGAATCGCTTATAACGGTGCTTCTACAATGCGTGAAAAATGCAAAATGGCACAAGATCACGGCGGTATTATGATCTGGGAGCTTACTCAGGATGCAGCAGGGGAATATTCGCTTCTGTCGCTTATAAAAGACGAAATGACAACTTCTTATGATGAGCTTCTTCCCGACTGGGTTCCGAGAACATTTGCAGAAGCTCTGAATTTCAGTAATAAATACGGTAAGAACCATGTTGCTGACGGACTGATATGCTGTGTCCGCAAGGAGCAGAATGACAAAGACAATTATGAAATAGATGCAGGCACAAGCACTGCGGAATACGAGCTTCTCTATCATGAGGTATTTGATCCGTTGAGTACGGAAGTGCCGGATGAGTCTGATACAGAAGCCTATGAGAAATATCTTGAGGAGCTTGACCTTCTTGGAATATCCATAGATTATGTTGGGCTCATTCAGGCAGATTTCAGATATGAGGTTTATGTGTATAAGCCTTTATCGGAAGGAACTATCAGTCTTGACTGGTCTGCTGGATTCGGAATTTCAAATCCTTATGCAGTAATGAATTTTGATATTTCATCTGACGGAAAGATTACTCAGACCGATCTTATGAGTATTGTTCCTGACTCTGTTACTGAACATTCAGCCTTCCGCAAAGAAAATGACGAAGTAACCATTCAGAATGGACACATTGTTTATTGTGATGTAGTAGCCAAAGGTGCCGGATATGAGCTTCAAGTAGAGCAATGCGGTTCCGGACGTGTTGGACAGGTAATGGAATATGAAGTAATTGAGGATTCCGTATTACCTCCGCCTCCCGGAACAACCGGAGAAACAGTCATGGTATATGAGCCTTGTGCTCCGGGAATAGTCAGAATGACTTTCACACAGCTTCGTCCATGGGAAGAAGATATTGTTTTTTCAGAAATAGTAAAATATTTCTTGATCAGTGAAGATGGAGAAATAACTGAAATAACAGAAAAAGAATCTGGCATAAAGCTTGGTGACTGTAATCTTGATGGAGAGTTTTCAATTGCCGATGCAGTTATGCTCCAGAAGTGGCTTGTCGGTTCAGGCGAGCTTACCTGCTGGTATAACGCGGATTTTGATTCTGATATGATCGTAGATGTGTTTGATCTTGTTAATATGAAAAAAGCACTGACCGAAATATAATTGAGATATACATTTTAATAAAAAATCAGCCCATGAATAAATTTCATGGGCTGATTTTTTGGTTGCTGAACATTTCTGAATTTCTTGATTTTGGCATAAAACACACATATGCTTGACATCTGTGATAATATATGTTATAATTCGATAAAAAGACAAAATAATCAACATTGATTTAAGGTTATACAGCACAAAATATATGCGTATTTACAATAACCTATGTTGAATGAAAAGAGCTAACATTATTATGAATAAGAATAAGCTTACTATTACAATCATCTGCTTTGTTCTTATCGGATTTATCGCTGCTGCTTCGATCGGTCAGCGAAACAAGCAAGTACGGACCCAATATGTCACGATCATACGCTCTGAGGAAGAATTGACGACTGTATCGGCTACAGAACGCACTACGGTTTCTATAACAAAAAAGAAAACCGCTGTCAGGATGACAACGGCAGCTGAATCTGTTACTGCTGCTGAAACGACTGCATCATCATCCGAACCGCTTTACATAAATATCAATACTGCAGATTATGATGAGCTTATAAGACTTCCTCATATCGGAGATGTTCTTGCTCAAAATATTATTGCATATCGTGAAAATTACGGGAATTTCCGTAATATTGAAGAAATAATGCTTGTAAGCGGTATCGGTGACGTGATTTTTGCTGCTATTTGCGGCAGTATTTATGTTGATGATCCTGTATATGAAGAAGAAATAATTTCTGAACCCGAAGAAATTTCTGAGATACCATACGAACTTGAGGAGGAAACGACCGGGCAAGTGTCAGAGGAGTTTTCCGAGCCTGTCGGACTTACTCTTGAGGATGTAATACCGATTGATCTTAATACAGCTGATGCAGAAACTCTCATGCTTCTGCCATATGTAAGTGAGGAAGCTGCTGTAAAAATAATTGAACTGCGTGATTCTATCGGGCGTTTTTCTCATCCGTATGAAATATATTATGCAGAAGTTCTTGAACCTTCTCAGATCGAGGAGATATGTGAATACGTCACAGTAAGCAGAAATGATTCAGTTCAGGATTAAAATTCCGATATTAAGATATGCTGCGAATAATATCCAGATAAGGTAGGGGATATTGATATATCCGGCAAGAGGACGTATCTTCATGAATGTGAGTATCATCATTATTACCAGCACAACAAGGACAATAAGTATTGCCGCTGCTGTGCCGATCTGTTCAAATCTGAAAAAAACAATACTCCACATGAAGTTGATAAATAGTTGTACTGCGTAGAGTACAAGTGCATTCTTTTTTTCTCCGGTATCTGCATCAGTATCGGAAACATAGATCATATATGCAGATATTCCCATTAAAGCGTAAAGAATTGTCCATACAACAGGGAAAAGTATTCCTGGGGGCGCAAGCGGAGGTTTTGTCAGTTCACCATAAAATGAGGAAAAATTTCCTGATAGGAGACTTGAAAGAGCACCGACAAGCTCCGTTCCGATAATAAAGATCAATAATTCTGTCCATTTGATATTCTTCATTTCACACCGCCTAAAATTATTTTATATAAAAATATATTCATTATTTTTAAGAGTATTCCAAAATAACAATATAGTTTACATAGGAGAAATAATATGAAAAAACAAATAATATCAGCATTTATTGCCATGACAGCAATTTTTCCGGCAGTAATAAGTCAGGCGTCGGCAGATGATATCAATAAGTCCGGAGATCTGAATTCCGACGGCACATTTAATATTGCAGATGTGATAGTAATGCAGAACTGGCTTTTGAATAAACCGGAAAACGATATAAAAAACTGGAAGGCAGCCGATTTGTGTAAAGATGATATTCTTGATGTTTTTGATCTCTGTTTGATGAAAATTAAACTTCTTTCTGAAAGCAGCGTAAATTACATTGATGTTTCAACGTCAGAGGAACTTTTACTTGCAATGCGCAATGCAAAACCCGGCGATGTTATCCGGATTGCCAGCGGAGTATATGATTATACTGCTTATCAGGGAGCGCAGAAATTTGATTCTTCTGCTGAAGGAACAAAAGATGCTCCGATAATTCTTACCGCTGCTGATCCCGATGATCCTCCTGTTATTACCGGAGCAAATACAGAACATGGGTATGTTATCCATATAAGCGGTGATTACTGGATTCTTGAAAATCTGAAGGTGACGACATCGCAGAAAGGTATAGTTCTTGATAACTCAAATCATTCTGTTATCCGGAACTGTGAGGTATATAATACAGGTGCAGAAGCAATTGCAATTCGTGACGGAAGCTGCTGCTGCACTGTAAAAGATTCATATATCCACGATACAGGACTTATAACGCCCGGATACGGTGAAGGAATATATATCGGCAGCGCAAAGTCTACGAGCGGTTATGATTATAAATGTGATTACAATATAGTTGACGGCTGTACATTCAGGAATATTGCAGCAGAGCACGTCGATGTCAAGGAGTACACAACTGGAACGGAGATAATGAATTGTACTTTCTACGGTGACGGCATGACAGGTGCAAACTATGCAGGAAGCTTTGTGGATATAGCCGGCAATGATGTCAATGTTCATGATAATACCGGCTACCGCAATGGAAATACCAATATTGTCGCTGCATTTGAGCTTCATTTACAGGTTGAAGAATGGGGATATCACTGTGTATTTACAGATAATACCGTATATATGGATCAGCCATATGGTGCAGTAGATACAAACAGACGTATGTATGTTGTAGACGGCTGGTACAGTGATTTTTCAGTGAAAAATAATCTCGTTGACTACGGCAATGGACTTGTACCTGCGGATAGCTGGGAATACTATAATTCCGATTATGTTACATATCTGGAGTAATAGGCTTCGGAAGTATTGTCATAAATAAAAATGATATTGACAATATACGCAGCTTATGCTATAATCATTTGAAGCGATACAGCGATAAGGAAGTGAAAGCTATGTACGCAGATGAAACGATTATTGAAAGAGTCAGACGCATGGAGCTGTATTTTGATACGATAAGCCGTGCAGTGCGTGAGGAAATACCGATATACAGTGATCCGCCTTTAAAAGCTGTGTTCAACAC
>JAFTYF010000020.1 GCA_017461395.1 Ruminococcus sp. | reverse complement strand
TATTCCTGACAACTACAAGGTCCTTTTCCTTCAGGGCGGTGCTTCACAGCAGTTCGCAGCAGTTCCTATGAATCTTATGAAGAACAAGAAGGCTGCTTACATCATCACTGGTCAGTGGGCTAAGAAGGCTTATCAGGAAGCTCAGATGTACGGTGAGGCTGTTGCAGTTGCTTCATCTGCTGACAAGACCTTCTCATATATTCCTGATTGTTCAGACCTCGATATCCCTGAGGATGCAGATTACGTTTACATCTGCGAGAACAACACTATCTACGGCACAAAGTTCTGGGAGCTTCCCAACACAAAGGGCAAGGATCTCGTTTCTGACGTTTCCTCATGCTTCCTCTCTGAGCCTGTTGACGTTTCTAAGTACGCTGTAATTTACGGCGGCGTTCAGAAGAACATCGGTCCTGCCGGCGTTGTTATCGCTATCATCCGTGAGGATCTTATCACTGACGACGTTCTTGCTGGTACTCCCACAATGCTTAAGTGGAAGACTCAGGCTGACAACGATTCCCTTTACAACACACCTCCCTGCTACGGTATCTACATCTGCGGCAAGGTATTCAAGTGGCTCAAGAAAATGGGCGGTCTTGAGGCTATGAAGGCTCACAACGAAAAGAAGGCTGCTATCCTCTATGATTTCCTCGACAACAGCAAGATGTTCAAGGCTACTGTTGAAAAGAAGGACAGATCTCTCATGAACGTTCCTTTCATTACAGGCAATGACGAGCTTGATGCTAAGTTCGTTAAGGAAGCTAAGGCTGCTGGCTTTGAAAACCTCAAGGGTCACAGATCTGTTGGCGGTATGAGAGCTTCTATCTACAACGCAATGCCTATCGAAGGCGTTGAAAAGCTTGTTGCTTTCATGAAGAAGTTCGAGGAAGAAAACGCTTAATTTATATTGTGAGGTAATTGAAAATGTACAATATTCAGACACTTAACAAGATTTCCGAAATCGGAACAGATATTTTTGACAAGAGCAAGTATGCTATCGCTGATGCTCCTGAGAATCCGGATGCTATCATGGTTCGTTCTGCTAAGATGCACGACATGACATTTGGCAGCAATCTTCTCTGTATCGCTCGTGCTGGCGCTGGCGTAAACAACATCCCTGTTGAGCGCTGCGCTGAGGAAGGTATCTGCGTATTCAATACTCCCGGCGCTAACGCTAACGCTGTTAAGGAGCTTGCTATCTGCGCTCTCCTCCTCGCTTCCAGAAAGATCACAGAGGCTGCTGCATGGGCTGCTTCCCTCAAGGGAACTCCTGACGCTCCCAAGACTGTTGAAGGCGGCAAGGCTAAGTTCGCAGGTCCTGAAATCAAGGGCAAGACTCTCGGTATCATCGGTCTCGGTGCTATCGGCGGTCAGATCGCAAACGCTGCTGTAGCTCTCGGAATGAAGGTTATCGGCTACGATCCTTATCTCTCTGTAGGTGCTGCACTTCACCTCAATCCTAAGGTAACAGTTGTTGCTGAGCTCAACGATATCTACAAGGAAAGCGACTACATCACAATTCATATGCCTTATACTCCTCAGACAAAGAATACTATTGATGCTGAGCAGATCGCAATGATGAAGGACGGCGTTCGTCTTATCAACCTCGCAAGAGGTGAGCTTATCAACAGCCAGGCTGTTGTTGACGCTATCGCTGCTGGAAAGGTTGCTAAGTATGTTACTGACTTCGCTGACGATATCGTTCTCGGCGTTGATGATATCATCGTTCTCCCCCACCTCGGAGCTTCTACTCCTGAGAGCGAGGACAACTGCGCTATCATGGCTGCTGAAGAAATCATCGACTACATCGAAAATGGTAACATCAAGAACAGCGTAAATCTTCCTAACGCTTCAATGAATGCAGTTGGCACAAAGATCTGCGTTATCCACAAGAACGTTCCTACAACTATTGCTTCTATCACATCAGCTGTAGGCAACGAGGGAATCAACATCGAAAACATGGTTAATGCAAGCAAGAAGGATTATGCTTACACAATGCTCGATGTTGTTGGTGATGTTCCTGCTTCTGTTGAAGAAAAGATCAATGCTGTTGACGGCGTTATCAGAGTAAGAGTTATCAAGTAATTATGATATATGTAATCCCTGTCGGTTTCTGCCGACGGGGATTTTTTTATTTCTCTATTGCTATAATTCACAATCTATGTTATAATAAACGCAATCATAAAGGAGGGAATTGCCATGAACAACGATACCGAAAAGGAAGTAATACATGAAATTGATATGTGCATCCCGAAATACTGCTATTTAAAAAAGTTGTACGGAAAGACCTCAAGGAAATTCGTTCTGCCCATGCGTATAATTTTATTCATAATAGCAATCGAATGGATAATACTATGCTTTTTTGATTACGAATGGTATAAAATAGGATTTCCCTTTGCTTTTATCATCGTTATTGTAACGATTCTTTCTTTCATTACAGAAAGAAAAAAATATAAGAGAATTCACGCTGCAAAAGAAGACTGCATTACATACACATTTTACAGTGACAGCGTAAAAGTCAAGACTCCGACAATAGAAGCAGTCTATAAGTATGATAATGCGGAATATTTCGCTGAGGACAAAAAACGTCTTTCAGTTATTTTTCCGCTCAACCGTTCTGTTACTATTGATAAAAGTCAGTGTGCTGAAGAAAAACTGGATTTCATCAGAAATATTGTCCCTGAGGAAAAACAGAAAAAAACGGAAAAGAAAACTCTTATCAGGCATATCATAGCTCTTATTTTACACAGCTTAGTTGTTATATATATGGCTGCCACAATTATTGCTTACTTCTATCTCGAAAAAAAACGCTACAATCCGGAATATCCAAGCACAACCTATGAATCCTTTATGGGCTGTCTTGAACACGGAACTATTACCGATGTCGTGATTATCAATGACAAGTATGTGGAATATACTTACACCGGTTACGAGGAGGATGAAAGATTCTATACCACCTGTGACGATACGGACGAACTTATCGAAAAAATGAACGAACTTGACGTTGATTGGAAAAAAGAATAACATACTGTAAAATCCGAAGAAAAAATGCAGATTCTCCGGATTTTTATTTTTCCGGAAACTGCCTTTATTTTTACATATCTATTGACAAATCTAATCAATAAGAGTATAATTATCATGAGAAATTATAAATTTTCAACAATGCAGAAGATGTTTCGGCATTGTAAATTATATATTTGTTTTAAACGGAGGATATATGGATATTATCATAGTAGGCTGCGGAAAGGTCGGAAGCGCTCTTGCCGCTGACCTTTGCAGCGAACACAATATCACCATGATCGACCTCGGCGAGGACAAGATCAACGCAGTAACAAACGACTACGATGTAATGGGTATCGCTGGAAATGCGCTTCACACCGACATCCTCGAAGAAGCCAACGTTGAAAAGACGAACATATTCATTGCTGTTACAAATTCCGATGAGGTAAACATCCTCTCCTGTCTTATCGCAAGAAAAATGGGTGCACGTCACTGCGTATCAAGAGTGCGCAGTCCTGAATTCGGCAAGCAGATAGTTTTCATGCGTGAAGAGCTTGGCATAAGCATGATGGTCAATCCCGATTATAACGCAGCTAACGAAATAGCTAAGGTTCTGCGCTATCCCGAAGCTATCACTATCGAATCCTTTGCAAAGGGACAGGTAGATTTAGCTGAAATAAGAATAACTCCCGGAAGCATCCTCGACAGGATCGCTCTAAACCAGCTTTCAAAGCGCCTTAAACTTGATGTTCTCATATGTGCCGTACAAAGAGGTGACGAGCTTATTATCCCGAACGGAGATTTCGTTCTCAGAGCAGATGACAAGATACATATAACTGCTTCACACAGCGCAATGGTCAAGTTCTTCAGAAGCATCAGTGCTGCATACAGAGAAAAGCGTGTGAAATCTGCTGTACTTATCGGCGGCGGTCACGTTGCATATCATCTTGCAAAGCAGATAATCGAAATGGGAATCAAGGTCAAGATAATCGAGATAGATGAAAAACGCTGCCTTGAACTCAGCGAAGCCCTCGATAAGGTAAATATCTCCTGCGCTGACGGTACGGATCACGATATTCTGCGCGAGGAGCGTGTATACGACGCTGACGCAGTCGTAACACTTACAGGCATAGATGAGGAAAATATACTTCTCTCACTCCTTGCCAAGAAAAACGGCGTGAACAAGGTTGTTACAAAGGTGAACAGAATGTCGCTTATTGAGCTTGCTGACACACTTAATCTCGACAGCGTGGTTTCTCCGAAATCTATCACAGTAGATCAGATACTCCAGTATGTAAGAGCAAAGCAAAATTCACTCGGAAACAGTGTCACAACGCTTTACCGCCTTGTCGGAGACAGACTTGAAGCTATTGAATTCGTTGTCAGGGATAAAAAAGATTATGTCGGTGTCCCGCTGAAAAAACTGAAGCTCCGCAGCGGTATACTCATCGCAAGCATCGTCAGAGGAAATGAACTTATTATCCCAAGAGGCGATGACTGCCTGCAAGTCAACGACAGCGTTGTTGTAATCACTACAAGCAAGGGCTTCCACGACCTGAGCAATATTTTCGACTAAAGGAGCCCTGAATTATTATGAATTATCGAATGATAGTATACATCATGGGGCAGATATCAAAGGTTATCGGTCTTTCCATGTTTCTTCCACTCTTTGTAGGATTGCTTTATGGCGAAAAACACGCTGTTCTTTCCTTCGGCATCCCGATTCTGATACTGCTTATCCCTGGTTTTGCAGTAACCATAAAAAAACCAAAGGACAATTCAGTTTACTCTATGGAAGGCTTCGTCAGCGTTGCCGCTTCATGGATTGCCGCCTCGGCAATAGGAGCTCTGCCGTTTGTTATCTCCGGAGATATTCCGAATTACATTGACGCTCTGTTTGAGACAGTTTCCGGCTTCACAACGACCGGCTCCTCTATCCTGAGCAATGTTGAGGCTCTTTCTAAATCTTCTCTGTTCTGGAGATCATTTACCCATTGGCTGGGCGGTATGGGAATTCTCATGTTCGTTATCGCCATAATGTCGAGCAACGACTCCAGAACCATGCACATGATGCGTGCAGAATGCGCCGGTCCGAAGGTCGGACGTCTCGTTTCCAAATCAGGAAGTTCTGCAAGAATCCTCTACTCTATCTACATCGGTCTGACAGTCCTTGAAGTTGTAATGCTCCTTTTCGGCGGACTCTCCTTCTATGACGCTCTTATCCATGCATTTTCATCAGCTGGAACAGGCGGATTCTCAATATACGGCGACAGTATCGCTCATTACAACAGCCTTTATGTTGAAATGGTTATTGCGACATTTATACTGCTTTTCGGAGTAAACTTCAATCTCTACTATTTCCTGCTCATACGCCGTTTTTCCACTGTATTCAAGAACGAAGAGCTTCGCACATATCTCGGAATAGTCGCCGGAGCAACACTTCTCATAACCATAAACAACTGTGAGGTTTACGGCGGATTCTTTGAATCTTTGAGATATTCATTCTTCATGACGGCTTCAACTATAACTTCGACCGGTTTTTCTACTACCGATACAAATCTGTGGCCTGTTTTCTCTCAGACGCTAATGCTGATGCTCATGTTCATAGGCGCCTGTGCCGGCTCAACAGGCGGCGGTATGAAGGTGTCCCGTATCATGATAGTAGTCAAGGCGGGTATAAAGGAACTTAAGTACATTATCAATCCCCGTTCAGTAACTACAGTAAAAATGGACGGCAAGCCAATCGAAAAGGATGTCGTAAGAGGTGCCACCTCATACTGCATTATCTTTGCACTGCTTATGTTTATATCTGTTCTGCTGATATCTCTCGATCAGTTCTCTATTGAGGAATCAGCGTCAGCAGTAATTACTACAATGAACAATATCGGATACGGCGTAGGACGCTTCGGCTCGGCTGGAAGCTTCGCTGATATGTCAGCCTTCTCAAAGATCGTTCTCAGCTTTGATATGCTTCTCGGCAGACTGGAAATTTATCCGGTTATCCTTCTCTTTGCATTCAGAAAAAGATAAAATGATCCGCCCTGTACCAGCGGAATTATACATATAACGGAGGTTTTATATATGAAAACCAGACTAAATAAAATTGCTGCTTTTCTGACCAGCATACTGTGTGCTGTAATGTGTGTATTACCAGCAACAGCAAACGCTTTCAACTTCGATATAACAGAAAATATCGCTCTGAAAAATACAGTATCCACATCAGACCGTGCCACATGGTACGTTGTCTCTGAAACAGCAGGTCCCGGTTCAGATGTTCAGGTTGATATCATCGTCCGCAACCCCATTGCTCTCAGTCAGGTAAATGATATCGGTCTTTCCGTTGCATCGCCTATCCAGATCACTGGTATTTCTTCAACCTGTCCGGCTTATGCTGCTACGATATCGTCAAATATAAGCGGAAATACCGTAATGTTTGACATCAACGGTTCAAGCAGTGCTACCGGCGGTGCAGACAAGAGTACTCTGTTTTCTGTATTTTTCCACATTCCGAACGGATGTGCAAACGGTGACTACGCAATCAAATGGATATCCAACGATATGACTGCCTTCCAGCCTAACGGTCAGGCATACTTCCCTATCCTCAGAGACGGAAGAATTACAGTTTCCGGCAGTATCGCACCAACAACAACTTCAAGAATAACTCTTCCCCCTCCACGAACCACCACTACAACTACATCGAAAACTACTACTACTACCACCACCACAACTACTATAACTACTAC
>JAFTYF010000019.1 GCA_017461395.1 Ruminococcus sp. | reverse complement strand
TCAGAACTGGAAAGCAGGCAATCTTTGTGATGACGATATGCTGGATTCTATTGACCTTTCGCTGATGAAAAATATGCTGCTTACTTCTAAAACTAATGTTATAAGAGTTACAAATACAGACGAATTAAAATCAGCCATGGCTTCTGCAAAGCCTGGTGATGAAATTGTTCTTGCACCAGGAGAGTACATTTCAACGAGTTCTGCGTCTACAGTCGGATATCAGTTTCTCGGTGAAGCCGACGGTACAGAAGACGCTCCGATAATTCTCAGATCAGAGGATCCCGAATCTCCTGCAGTGCTTTCAGGCTCTACAATTCAAAAGCAGTATGCCCTTGCAATTACCGGCGATTGGTGGGTACTTGATAATATAAAGGTAACAGGTTCCTCTATCGGAATCGTTCTTGATAACTCAAACAATACCAAGATTCTCAATTGTGAGGTATATGGTACCGGTCAGGAGGCTATACATATTCGTGACGGAAGTTCCTACTGTCTCGTTGAAAATACAAATATTCATGATACCGGACTTAAAACTCCTGCGTATGGCGAAGGGATTTACGTTGGAAGCTCAAAAAATGCAACAAATTATGATTTTTCCTGCGATTACAACAGAATCCGAAATTGCACGATAGGTCCGAATGTTGCCGCTGAACACGTCGATGTAAAAGAGTATACTACAGGTACTATTATCGAAAACTGCACCTTTGACGGAAAAGGAATGTCCGGTGAAAATCACGCTGACAGCTTTGTTGATCTTAAGGGAAATGACTGTATTCTGCGTTATTGTACTGGATACCGCAACGGAGAAACAAATATTAACCGTGCATTCGAAATGAACAAGCTCGTTGAAGGTTGGGGACAGAACTCCTATATCTATGGAAATAAAGTATACATGGATACAGCTGTGAATTCTCTTGGAAAGAAAATGGTTATACTTAATTCATGGAACTGCACTGAAACAGTCTGGGATAATTATATGGCTTATGAGGACGGAGTTCTTTTTTACACTGATAATGAGAAGGATAAGTGGAATTACTATAACTGTAATGGTCTGACGTATGGTGATTCCTCATTGGAAAAAGATCTTCCGCAGTAATTGGATTGAATTTTTAGAAAGAAATAAAAAAATTTCAAAAACCCCTTTAAATTCCCGTAAATATGTGATATAATATATCTGAATGAAAATCTCACGGTATTCCGTGCTGAAATAAGGAGTAAATATGAAAAAAATTATATCAGTATTATCGGCAGTTTTATTTCTTTTGCCGCTCGTATGCGTAAACATTCCCGAAGTACGGGCTGTAAGCTTTCCGCTGAAGTCGTCTATACACAGTGAATCAGCAGTTTTAATCAACCTTGATGCAAATACGGTGATTCACGAAAAAAATGCTGACACAAAGCAGATGCCCGGACCTCTTGTAAATATCATGACTGCTGTTGTTGTTCTTGAGGAATGTACTGATCTGAGCGAGGAACTTACACTTGATCCGGCTGTATACGGCAGTATATACGATATTCTTGGCGCTAATAACAGAACGGATGATCTTCCATCCTGTGATATCAGTGACGGAGATGTGCTCACGGTTGAAGACCTGCTTTACTGCATGATGCTTACATCGTCCATCGAAGCTTCAAATACACTTGCATTTCGTTTCGGCGGAAACAGTGTTCCTGCTTTTGTTGATAAAATGAATGCCAAGGCAAAAGAACTTGGAATGACATCTACTAATTTTACAAATCCGGACGGAATGTTTGATCCGAATCAATATACTACAGCAAGAGATATGGCTGTTCTTACTCAGTATGCTCTTGATGTTCCGAGATTTGAAGCAATATCAGTTACCTACACATATACACCTACAGTTCCTAATCCGGCACGTCATGAACATATTGATGAATGGATATGGAAACATACCAATTTTATGATGGATCCCGGCAATGAAACATATTTCTACATGGGCGCAAAGGGTATTAAGACCGGAAATCTCGTGGATGCAGGCAGAAATCTTGTAACGCTTGCAAGCAGAGACGGAAACAATTATCTTGTGATTCTCATGAAGGCACCGTTCAACGATGCTGACGGAAATCTGAAATATTACCACATTGACGATGCAACTGCACTTTTTAGCTGGGCTTTTAATAACTTTTCGTATCAGGTAATACTTGCTGATACTGCTGAAGTTGGTGAGCTTCCTGTTAAGCTTGCAGAAGGAAATGACTATGTTCTTGCAAAACCTAAGGAAGAATTCTCAATGCTCTGGTATGACGAGATAGACGTTTCTCTTATTAAAAAGGACAGGATAACATGGCGTACAAGTACACTGACTGCTCCCGTTAAAAAAGGAGATGTTCTCGGTGAGGTTACGCTGGAATATTCCGGCGAGGAGCTTGGGACAATAGAGCTTGTAGCAGTATCTGATGTTGAGAGATCGAAATCAAAATATAATTTAGAGGTTATGAAAAGATTTCCGAAATCCAAATGGTTCAAGAATGCGCTGAAAATTTCGATAATCCTTTGTCTTATTTATATTGTAATATGCATTTACGCATGGATAGTTTATAAAAGCAAGGGGAAACCGATGAAGCCGATATATGCCGTTCCCAAAATGGATAAGAAGAAAAAGAAGAATCCGGACGATAATCAGAATAAAAAATAAATATGTAGGGCGAACTTCGGTTCGCCCTTTTTCATACATCAATGAAGTCTTTACTGGAATAGCCGATAATACCGTTGTAGCTGACTACATACCAGCCGTCTGTTTCGCCGTTAACGAGAATGCTTGCGCCGTTAGGAGCAGAACCGATTATCTTTCCGGAAAGCGAGGGATAGCTTCTGATATTAAGACCGCTTCCGTCAGTAACTACAGTTCCCCAACGGACAGCTCCGGCAGGTATAAACGGGATACCGAAGTAATCGCAGAGAGAACGGACGATATTTTTTGCAATCGTTTCAAGATTATTTTTCAGCCATGCTTCATCGGCAAAATTATCGTGATATCCAAGCTCACAAAGAACTGCAACAGCTTTTGTTCTCAGAACTTCACCAAGATATGTTGTAGGAACGGCTCTTACCTTATCGGGCAGGGGATAGATAGGTTTCATGTTATTTGCGATTATATTTGCAAGTTTTTCGCTGTACTGACTTTTCGGAGCAAAATATATATCAACGCCTCTCAGTCTGCCGGAAAGACTTTCGGGAGCAGCATTGGAATGAAGTGCAAGGTGAACATCATAGCTGCCGGCATTAGAATCAGCAATAGCACCGTTGACGTTTCTGTCAGGATTATTGCGTGTATATTGTATTCCCGAGGAACGGAGATATGGCTCCATGCGGTCAGCGAGAAGATTCATGTAAAGTTCCTCGTTGCCGCTGGTAGCGTACTCATTCCATTCCTGAGTAGAGGGACTTAAAAATACCTTTGGCATAAAAACATTTCCTTTCGCTGGATTAAGGAATTATTCCTTATAACATTTTATGCCGTAGAATCATATAAGGTTAATTTTTCTCTTGACTTTTCTTGTTTAAAGCGGTATAATAAATGTATAAATTGTTTGAGGAGTGTTTACATGAATATTCTTGTTGTAGGTCTTGGACTTATCGGAGGATCTCTTTGCAAAGCATTGAAAAAATATACATATCATACCGTTTACGGAAGCGATATAAACCATGATATCGAATATGCGGCTCTGCGTGATGTAGCGATCGACAAGCCTTTTGACGGAGATTTCTCGGATGTTGATCTTGCTGTGATCGCACTTTTTCCGGAAGCCGCAGAGAAATGGCTTTCCAGCTGTGCGTCAGAAATGAAGGATGGAACTCTTATCACCGATGTTTGTGGAATCAAGGGAAAATTCGCCGGAAGAATGAAACGGATCGCAGAGGAAAACGGTTTGAGATATCTTGGCGTTCACCCGATGGCAGGAAAAGAGTTCGGAGGATATCACAACAGCAGCAGCGATTTATTTGTAAAAGCGAATTTTATTGTTGTTACTTTTGAGGACAGCAGACAGGAAGATGTTGAGCTTCTGAGCAGTCTGGCAAAGGAGGTCGGTGCAGGAAAAATCGTCGTGACATCGCCGGAAAATCATGATAAAATGATCGCGTATACTTCTCAGCTTGCA
The DNA here is from genome assembly GCA_017461395.1 of Ruminococcus sp. Lineage (GTDB taxonomy): Bacteria > Bacillota > Clostridia > Oscillospirales > Ruminococcaceae > Ruminococcus. The sequence goes on along the minus strand of JAFTYF010000019.1, from coordinate 5,163 downwards.
CACGTTGTATCAAGTGCGTATGTGAAAAGTCCGGAGCTCGGACTTGAATGTGGATTCAGTGGCGGCAGCTTTCAGGATATGACAAGAATTGCAACGATGAACGAAAAAATGTGGACGGAGCTTTTCATGCAGAACCGTGAATATTTGATATACGAACTTGATTTGCTTATTGAGAATCTCGGCAGGTACAGCGAGGCTCTCAAGGCAGGGGATCACGAAGCAATGAATAAGCTTATAGCCGAGGGCAGAGAGCTTAAAGAAAACAATATCCGCAGCCGTGTTGGTCAGCCGAACTGATAAAAAGGACATCCATTGGATGTCCTTTTTTGATTGAGCAGTATTTATTAGAAGAATTTCTTCTCAAAATCAGGAGTTCCGGCGGAAATCATGATTTTATTGAGATAGCATAGCTGCGAATTTTCAGGAATCTCAAATTCAAGAGCTGTGGCGCAGAGCTGCTGAGAAAATATCCCAAAGCGTTTGTTCACAGCCGGATCTCCATATTTTCCGTCGCCAAGCAGTGGAGCACCAATATGTGCAAGATGAGCTCGTATCTGATGAGTTCTGCCGGTGAATAAAGTTACTTCCAGAAGTGAAAGTCCTTTTTTTTCAGTGATAAGTCTGTATCCGGTTTTTATTGGTTTGAAGCCATTTTTGGGGGTATCCGAGATTATGGCGAGATTTTCAGAGCTGTTTTTTTGGTGATATGCGCAGATTATATCGGCTCCCTTAGGCGGCGGAGAAATCGTGATACAATGGTAGATTTTACGGATCTTTCCATTCTGGATAGCCAAATTTATCTCACGCAGGGCGGCGGCGTTTTTGGCGGCAGTTACGATACCGGAGGTGTTTCTGTCAAGACGGCTGCAAAGTGCCGGAGCAAATGAGCTTTCCATGTCAGGAAGATATTCTTTTTTATCAAAAAGATAGCGTTTTATGCGGTTTATAAGCGTATCGCTGCTGCCGCTGCCTGAATGTGAATCAATACCGACTGGTTTGAAAACAATGAGTATATTTTCGTCTTCATAAACTATGTCAAGAATTGGCGTAACGTTCATGAAGCTGAGGTCATGAGATTTCGATTCAGAAAGTTCATCTTTGACGTAGATGGCGACTATATCGCCGTCTTTGAGAATTGTTGAGATCTCGCAACGTTTTCCGTTAATTTTAATATCTTTTTTGCGGATGAGCTTGTACATCATGCTTTTAGGAAGCTTAGGCATCGCTTTTGCAAGAAATTTATCAATTCTCTGTCCGCTGTCGTTGCTGTTTATTAAAAATTTTTTCATCATTTATTAATCTACCTGTAATTTCTTATGTGCAATATAAACAAAAAGTTTGTTTGCGTATGGTTGTTTTCTCCGAAAATCTATATTCAAGAGAAAAAATGTGTTCTAACTATTGAAAATTTGTGAATAATGGTGTATAATGTATTCGTTGACGGTTTTTAGGTAATATACACCATGTATATTGTTTAAAAATTTTCACAGAATAATAATTTCCAATGAAAAAACAGGAGTTGAATTTATGAAAAAGTATTTTCAGATTCTTTCAGCTGTTCTCTCAATTGTGATTACCGGATCTGTAGTTGGTCCGTCTGTATATGCAGATGAGGATTCCTCTGTAAATTATAACACATTTTCAGTTGAAAGTAAAGACCTTGAACGAAAATCTGATTCAGCAAAGAAGTCTGCATCATCCAGAATGGCGGAAATTCCGTTTGATGTTTTTGATATCTATCAGGCACATATGGAGGCTGAAAATTCGCCGCACGACATATTCCGTGAATCGTGGGGAATTGACGTTTCTGAACATCAGGGATATATTGACTGGCAGGGCGTTAAGGACAGCGGCGTTGATTTTGCAATAATCCGTGCCGGATACGGCAATGATGTGTCGCAGATCGATGATACCTTTATACAAAATATGGCAGGAGCACAGTCTGTAGGGCTTGATGTAGGGACATATTGGTACAGTTATGCTGTTGATGTTGAGGATGCTTACCGTGAAGCGGAAACGTGCTACGAGATTATCAAGGATTATGATTTTCAGTATCCTGTTTATTTTGATATAGAAGATCCTATGTATGCAAACTACAGTACTGCGCAGATATCTGCAATTATTGATGCATTCTGCACAAGACTTCAGGAAAAAGGCTGTTATGTCGGAGTTTACAGCTATACAAGCTTTTTGAATACAAAGGTATACGATTTTATATTTGATAAATATGATGTATGGGTGGCTGAATATGGTGCACCGACGCCTGCGTTCAATTACGATTATAGAATGTGGCAGTATGCAAGTGACGGATGCGGCTCACAGGTAAATGGTATTTTTACATATAATCTTGACCTCAACCACTGCTATGTTGATTATCCGTATATCATAACAGGCAGAAAGGATGATACACCGACAGAAAAACCCGTTGTTCCGCCCGCAGAGACTCCAGTTGTTCCGCCAGAGGAACAACCAGTTGATCCGCCGGTAGAAACTCCGGCAGATCCTCCTTCATATATTGAGCAGACTATTGAAGCAAGAGGCATTGATGTTTCTGCATGGCAGGGAAATATAGACTGGGATGAAGTAGCTAAGGATAACGTGGATTTCTGTATTATCCGTGCAGGATACGGTAAGTATGCAACACAGAAGGATTATTACTTTGAACAGAATTATACCAATGCAAAGGCAGCCGGACTCGATGTAGGCGCATACTGGTACAGCTACGCACAGACTCCGGAGGAGGCAATTCAGGAGGCAGAACTGTTCTGCAGCGTTGTTGACGGACACAAGTTTGAGTATCCTTTATACGTTGAACTTGATGAGTATGTTGGCTTGGGTCTTACAAATTCTGAGATTACAGCTGTCATTGATGCATTCTGCTCATATGTGCAGGATAAGGGTTATTATATAGGTATTATGGGCGGCGAGTCTTTCCTCAAGAATCGTTATGATGATTCTATCTTTGACAAATATGCAGTGTGGATCGCAAATTACTCCGAAACACAGCCTGTATTTTCAAGATTCTACGGAATGTGGCAGTATTCAGGAACAGGAACCGTTAACGGAATTGCCGGCAATGTATACTGCAACTACAGCTATGATATTTATCCGCAGATCATGAGAGACGTTCACTTGAATGGTTATTAATCGAAATTTATGCAGTTCCGTACAGTCGGCGATGTCCGATGTACGGTTTTGCTTTTGTTGGAGGATATATGGTTGAATTTATAACAGGTGAGGCAGGAAGCGGAAAAACTACGCTGATGTTTGATAAAATCAAAAAAAATACGGGAGATATCTGTGTGATAGTTCCGGAACAGTATTCGCATGAGTTTGATAAAACACTATATTTCTATCTTGGAGCGGACCGGTTCAATGAGATATTATCTTCAACCTTTACCGGACTTTCAAGACAGCTGTTTCAGCTTTACGGCGAACAGAACCGCAGCGGAGAATATGCCGACGAGCTTGCGCAGATGATAATGATATATCAGGCGGTGAATTCTGTACGCAGTATGCCGGAAACAATGACGTATTTCCGGACAAGAAGTGCTCAGAGCGGCTTTGCCGAAGAAATCCTCAGCCTCATAAGTGATATGAAGCGCTCTGGTATCATGCCGGAAAAGCTTGCAGTTTCGGCGTTTGCCGATGACAAGCGTCTGACAGATAAAGTTTCTGATATATCAATGATTTACCTTGAATATGAACGCCTGATGAGGGAGTATGGTTTCAAGAATAATCTTGACAATATTAAAGAAGCCTCTGACGTAGCTGCTGCAAATGGCTGGTTCAGAGGAAAAAACGTATATATCGACGAATTTGAGAGCTTTACCGGCGATCAGCTTACAATGCTGAGGGTTATTCTGGAACACGCAGAAAATGTAACGATCGTTCTGCGTACTGACGATGTGAGCGCAGGAGAATTTACTCTTTTTGAGACGGTTAACAGTACGTTCAGACGAATTGCAGGGATCTGTGCCGAACTTGGAAAGGAATATCGTGTTACAGTTTGTCCGGAAAGCTACAGATTCAGAAAACCGGAGCTAAAGTATCTCAGCAGAAGGATATTGAGGAATCTTCCGAATGATCCTGCTGATGCTCCTAAACCGGAAAATATCTGTATTTTTGAGGCAAGGGATATGTACGGCGAAGCGGAATACATCTGCGCTGTGATAAAGCATCTTATCCATGATGACAGTACCCTGCGCTATCGTGATATAGCCATAATTTCAAATGATATCTCGTCATATGCCGGGGTGCTCAAGGGTGCATTCCGCAGATATGATATTCCTTATTTTCTGAGTGCTGAACAGCCTGTAAATCATACTGCAATAATGGTATTTTTTATGTCTCTTCTCAGCCTGCTGACTTCTTCAAAGCTGAGGTCGGAGCACATTTTCAGGATGATGAAAAGCGGGATTCTTGATATTTCGCTGACTGATGTTTCACTGCTGGAAAATTATTGTTATAAATGGAGTGTTGACGGCGACAAATGGTGTTCTCCGTTTGTGGCTGTGGATCCTGAGCTTGAAAGGCTTGAAGAAATGAGGAGCGATTTTATCGTTCCGATAATTACGCTGAAAAAAAGGGTTGGCAGAAAGCTTACTGCTAAAAAAACGGTGCGTCTGCTGTATGATTATATCGTGAGCTGTGGTGCTGAACGCAATACCGGAAAGCTGATGGGCGATCTTATTAGACGAAATCTTGACTTTGAGGCATCAGAGCTGAAACGTTTGTGGGGATGTCTTATTGATATCCTTGACAGCATCAGCAGTACTCTTGGTGACAGGGAAATTTCATTCAGCGAGCTTGCGAAGATAATCAGATCAATGATCGGAAGAATAAAGTATTCCGTACCGCCTCAGACACTCGATGCCGTTATTGCCGCATCATCACGAACAGCACGTCTGAATGCTCCGAGAGTGGTTTTTGTTATAGGCTCAAATGACGGTAATTTTCCCAATTTTGTTAATATTCACGGACTTTTTTCTGAATCCGATAAGCTTAAGCTCGCAAAGAATGGGATAGAGATATCACGTCCTCTATCAGATCTTATTGCTTCAGAACGTCTGGTAGTATACAAGGCGTTGTCAGCAGCCTCAGAAAAGCTGTATATCACATATCCGCTGTCTGATCTTTCAGGTCAGGCAAAATATCCGGCAC
>JAFTYF010000018.1 GCA_017461395.1 Ruminococcus sp. | reverse complement strand
GTTTTCTTTTTCTTTTTTCTTTTCTGAGGAGGTTTCTGCTGAGGGTGGGGAGGGTATTGATACTGCGGCTGAGGCTGATATTGTCCGCCGTCATACGGTGGAGGAGCCCCCTGATACGGCTGCTGTGGATAGCCGCTTTTTTCCTGATAATGCTGTTGCTGTCCGTAATATGGCTGAGGTGGAGTAGGGGAAGCCTGCTGATTCTGAATGTGTTGCTGAGCGTATTTATGATTTCCGAAATTCTGTCTTGTGTATGCGTGAGCACTGTTTCTGTATTCCTCAGAATTATTTGGAATGTACATAGTGCTGTCATTATCGGTTATTTTTCTTTGTTGTTTTTTTGATTTCTCGGACATAATTTCTTCTCTCCTTTCAATTTAAACGACCTGTATCCTTAGTTTGGGATACAGGTCGGATTTTTATCGGTCAGAGTTTTTTTAAGCTTACAGCTGCACAAGTCAGTAATGAGCAGACTGCATTGTAGATTATAAGTGCCGTAGCCGATATATAGATGTAGTTTGTCTCAAAGGCTCCTGAAAGAATCATCAGCATTGCAAGACCAAAGCCGAGAAATATCGAAACGGTCTGGACGATAAGTCCAATAATCGCTGAATTGTGAACAATTTTTGTACCAATGAGAAGCTGTGCAAGTGATGAGAATTTTCCTGTTGTAGCCATTGAAGCACTCAGACGGACAGTCTTTTTGGATTCTGCATCAAAATCTTCGTGAAGCCGTTTTGGAAGGATTCGGACCATTTCCTCCGGCACACCAAAGAGATTGCTGATCTTCTTAAGAGATATGCATGGATCAACGCTTTTGAGTATAAGGCAGATCTTGCTCTTACAGAGACGCTTAGCCCATTTTTTTACATGCTTGTTTGCGCTGATATCAACAATAAACATTGCAGCAAGATTACCTGAAATGGAGAGATACAGTGCTTCCTGTCCGGAAGAAGTTAATTCTGCTTCTTTGGTTCTTGTAGGGATTCCCTCGATATTATGGCTTGTCATAAGCTCACGGTTGCCGAAAAGCAGACGTTTATTGTTTATCCATCCGCAGATTCCGAGAGATTCTTCATAGGAGAAGTTTTCAATTGGATAAAGTGTATCTTCTCTGCCGTATGCAACATCCTTGAAAAGCGAACGCATGATGCTTCCGGCATAATATGTAAGACTTGCAGCTTCAAGAAGAGCTTCATCTATCTTTGTATTTGAGAATACTTTGATTCCGGCAAGCTTGATGCTTCCGTCAGGGAAAAGTGAATTTGCATCAACAAGAATTGAATTTGTATCATAGAAGTCATCGACACTCTGATAGCCAAGCATGATTCCCTTACCTGGAAAGACGGCAGATGCTGTTTTTTCAAGCGGAATATTAACGGTAAACGGCATTGCGATACAAGAGGAAGCAGATATCAGCATACTGAAAATTGAAAATCCGAAAACAACTGAGTCTGCTGAGCTAATTCCTCCCTTTGTCGCATATGTAAGGAAAAAGGCAACTATAACTGAAAATATCATACATAGCGGAGCAGCTCTGTGACAATAACTGTCTGCCATATCCGATGAGTAGGTATAGCGCAGAAAATCGGTGAGGAAGTCGGTTTTTCGTGTTGAAGCAAGTATCGGAAAATCTCCGAGAGTTCCTCGTGTAAGGCGTTCAGCACGTTCCTCATCTGTGACGTATACGACACCATGACGGTCAAAATTTTTTGATACAAATTTAAAATTTCGTGCAGCTCTCTTAATGATAAGCATCTTGCCCATAGCGTTTATAAGAAGTGCCATGATACCTATTGGCATATAGATATTGAAGTGATTCCTTGCAGCTATATCAGGATAAAGTAATGCCGGAATAAGTGCTATAATACATGAGATAGCTGTTATTGCGGTCATTGAATCGGTATCAGCAGCAAAAGTTATCAGCTTTTTTATTCCCTTTGTAATTACCGGCATGGACGAAATAACAGAAATTATTCCGAGAATCAGATGCACAATCAGATAAATTTTAGTATTTGTGCTGTCAAAGATGCTTAATACGGACAGCCCGAACTGATTCGCCAGTGTAATGAATAAGCTCAGCAGGGATGTCATGGTGAGTATAAGAACACGAACACCGATAGTACTTTTCAGTTCATAGATATCTCGGCCGACATCTTCAACATCACCGTAGTAATTGAAATCAACGATACGCTTGGTACGTTTTTTCTTTGAATTTACCGAAAGATATTCCTCATGCTCCTGAGTAATGTGAACATCAAGCTCACTTGCATCAATCGGAGCAGCTTCACTGAGGTTGATGCTTGTCATCTCTGCTCTTGGTGCAGGCTGAACTGGCTTTGCTGCTTCAACGGCAGCAGGGGAGGGAACAATATCCGTAATTGACTTCTTTCCTTCCGGACTGTCATTTTCAGCCTCGATTTGTGCACGGGTACGTTTCTTTTTTCTGAAGTTCGGCGGAGAATACATATATTCTCCTTCTGGTGATTCAGTGCTGTATGTGTATTTGGATTTGTGTTTATTTTTCTTTTTACCGTTCTTTTTAAGCTCTTCAAGCTCCTTAGCTCTTGTAGAATCATTCATGCGTCTGATTTTCGGAGCGGCATTCTGCGGAATGTTTGCTACCGGAACTGTTCCGGTATTGGAAGAGTCGCTTTTGTGAGAGCTTATTGAACGTATATTTCCTACGTTCCTGTTTCCTACGACAGAAACACGATTTTTTGAAAGATCAGCCGGCTTAAACTCATCCGCTGGTTCTGACTGCCGGAGAGCATTTTCAAAAAGATCTGTCTTTTTGTGAGAAGCAGGAGGAGATTTCGGCTTTGTCTTTACTGGATCCGAATTGGAATTAACAGTGGAATTAAGAATTTTTTGAGCGTCAATACGTCTGACGCTTGTATGTGAATTTTCATTTTGCGGAGAATACTCGTTCAGAATATCCTCCAGAGATAATTTCTGATCCGGCATAGCAATCTCCTTATAATGACCTGCGCTGTCTGAGAACCTCGTACATGAAGATTCCGGCAGCAACTGAGGCGTTAAGCGAATTGATTTTGCCAAGCATCGGAAGTTTTATCATAAAATCGCACTTTTTCTGAATAAGCCGGCTTATGCCGAAGCCCTCTGAACCGATAACAAGGGCACAGCTTCCAGTGAAATCAGTTTTATCGTAATCAGTACCGGAAGCGTCAGTACCGTATATCCATACACCGTTTTCCTTGAGCATATCAATGCAGGAAGCAAGGTTTGATACTCTTGCCACAGGAACATAGCTTGCAGCACCGGCTGAAGTTTTGAATACAGTAGCGTTCAGCGAAGCACTGCGGCGTTTCGGGATTATAATTCCGTCTGCACCTGATGTCTCAGCAGTACGGATTATAGCGCCGAGATTATGTGGATCCTCAATTTCATCGCAAATGATAATGAATGGTTTAGTTCCTTTATTGCGTGAAATTTCAAGAATATCCTCAACAGAAACGTACTCACCGCAGGCACCGAATGCAACAACTCCCTGATGAGAGGCACCGCCGGAAAGCTGATTAAGCTTCTGGTCCTGTGCGTCTTTTACGACGACATTCTTTTCCTTTGCTAGACTGCGGATAAGATTAAGACTTCCGCCAGATCCGTTTATGTAAATAGCGTCAAGCTGAGGAACTCCGGATTTAAGCGCCTCAATGACGGGATTTCTTCCACAGATAACGCCTGTGGTATCTTCCGTAATATCATTATTATATCTCATTATTTTGTTTCCTTTTTGTTCTTTTTTCTATTTTGTCCGCATTTAAGCGAATACATATATTATATCATCATTCATGAAAAATTACAAGTAGTTTTTATAAAGAAAAATATTACATTTTTCATGTAATTTCGATAACTGACAGCTCAGGGCGATTAAATATTCTCGGAATGAATATCATTCGCAGCGGTTTGGCAAGTCCGCGGCTTATGATGTGTACGGTATCGCCGTAAGTATACATTCCATGTGTGTATTCTGGAAAGAGTCCCTGATCTGGAGCATATAGTCCCTGATCGAGAATACCTGGGATTCTCCACTGACCAGCATGAGCATGACCTGAGAGTATCAGATCAAATTTTGTTTCGCTTGTAGAGAGATAATTAGCGATTTGTTCCGGCTGATGAGCTATAAGGATGTTGTAATAATCATTTTCAAGCGGACCGCATTGTTTTTCCATATGATATGAGTATTTAGACTCCAGAATACCATAGATACGGATTGGCTGGCCATGAACATCAAGCTGAAAATATTTTTCATTCATTGGCAATTCTAAGCCGAGAGATTTTACTTCCTTATAGAATTCTTCATTATCATCACGTTCTTCTTCGTGATTACCAGGAACATAAATGCACGGATATTTTTTTACAGCCCATTTCATGAGGTTAAGAGCGTGTTTCGTGCCGCCCCATTCGTCGATAACATCGCCGCCGAAGATGAGAATATCAGGTTCAGCTTTTTCTATTTCTTTTTTCAGACCGGACTGATCTGTTCCGCCGAAGAAGCAGTTATGTAAATCAGAAATAAATACAATTTTCAATTCTTTGTCAATCTTGTTAGATTTTATTTTATATTTTTCAGTTTTCAGAAGAAATCCCCATGCAAACAGAAGAATTAACACCAAAAGCAGTATGCCGATGATAATGAATTTCTTTTTGCTGCTGAAAGATTTTTTCTTTTTCTGTATAGACTGTATTTCTGTCATAGACTTGCCTCCTTTCCGTTCAAATAGCGAAAAACCGCAGTATATTGCGGCTTTTCAATGTATATTCTTTGTTCCTTTCACAGATATTCCCTCATTATAATCATCAAGAAAGCTGTGATAATTGTCACCGTCATGATATGATATGATTTTCCGCAGATTTACATTTTCTGCACTACGGAAAATATTCATATCGACCGCTGGATTATTAATTCTTAATTGACGCAGAAGATGCTTGATTTCCATACGCTTTGTTCCCTGATTGCTGTTTTCAGCAAGACTGCAGGCGCATCGAGTAAAATCAAGATCGTTTTCCTGCTGCCACTGTATAATTCTTTCCTCACGGACAAGATAAAGCGGACGAATCAATTCCATACCTCTGTAATTTTCGCTGTGAAGCTTAGGAAGCATAGTCTGCATCTGAGAACCGTAGAGCATTCCCATGAGAATAGTTTCCACAACGTCATCAAAGTGATGACCAAGTGCAATCTTATTACATCCAAGTTCAGAAGCGTTTTTGTAGAGCCAGCCTCTGCGGAGACGTGAGCACAGAAAGCAGGGATTCTTTCCGCTGTTTACGGCAGAATCGAAAACCGCTGTCCTATACATTTGAAGTGGAATTTTCATTGCTTCTCCGTTTTGAAGAATCTTTTCTCTCACTTCATCTGTATATCCGGGATCCATTGCAAGGAAAATTACCTTAAAATCAGGTTTTCCATAACTCTGAAGCTGCTGCATACATTTTGCGAGCAGCATAGAATCCTTGCCGCCGGATATGCATACAGCAATTTTGTCTCCCGATTTAATCAAGTCATATTGGAAAATCGCTTTATTAAACGGCTTCCAGATATGCTTTCTGAAATCAAAATCAGACATTGAAGCGGAAAAGGACAATATCGCCGTCCTGCATTACATATTCCTTGCCTTCAAGACGAACAAGACCTTTTTCCTTAGCGGCAGCCATAGTTCCGCAAGCCATAAGATCGTCAAAAGAGATTACCTCAGCACGGATAAAGCCCTTTTCAAAGTCAGTATGTATTTTTCCGGCAGCCTGCGGAGCTTTTGTACCTCTTGTGATAGTCCATGCACGGACTTCCTGCTTGCCGGCAGTCAGATATGAAATAAGTCCGAGAAGTGAATAGCCTTCCTTGATAATACGGTTAAGACCTGATACTTCAAGACCAAGTTCACCGAGGAACATAGCCTTTTCCTCATCTTCCATATCAGAAATTTCAGCTTCGATCTGGGCACAGATTGGAAGAACGGCAGAATGTTCTTCCTCAGCGAGTGCTTTTACATTAAGATAATTTTCGTTTGTTTCGATATTGTTAACGAAGTCATCCTCACAGAGATTTGCTGCATAGATGACAGGCTTAGCCGAGAGGAGGGGAGTAGATTTTATAAGTTCTCTTTCGTCGTCAGTGAAATCGAATGCTCTTGCTGATTTTCCGTTTTCGAGATGTGCTTTAAGACGCTCAAGGAAGTCTATTTCGATGAGATACTTTTTGTCGCCTTTTACAGCTTTTTTAGCACGGTCGATACGGCGATCAATCATTTCTATATCAGAGAAAATAAGTTCTAAATTAATTGTTTCAATGTCACGGAGAGGATTGATAGATCCGTCAACATGGATTATGTTGGTATCCTCAAAGCATCTTACAACATGAACGATAGCGTCTACTTCACGGATATCCGCAAGGAATTTATTTCCGAGACCTTCGCCCTTTGATGCACCCTTTACAAGACCAGCAATATCAACGAATTCAAGTGTTGCCGGAGTAAATTTATCAGGATCATACATTTCTGCAAGTTTATCAAGACGCTCATCGGGAACAGAAACGATTCCGACATTTTTTTCAATAGTGCAGAATGGATAGTTTGCAGATTCTGCTCCTGCGTTTGTAAGTGCGTTAAAGAGAGTGCTTTTGCCTACATTAGGCAGACCAACCATACCAAGTTTCATTTTAATTAACAGTTCCTTTCGTATTAAATGCTGTTGTGCGGGATTCTTCTGTTGTTTACAAGAGAATTCACTGCTCCGCCCCTGATTATGACATCGCCGTCAGAGGTGCCGATATCCTTAGGATTAGAGGCAAGAATACTCATGGTTACAGCAGAATCAAGAATAGAGACATTTCCAGAGCCGGCAGCGTCACCGATACCGGTAACATCATCGCCCTCAGAGTCAATAATGATCTCAGAATCCTGAATTTTTGTATTAATGTTTCCGCCGAGCGTACCGATACAGGTATGCTTAGCAGATCGCATTTTCATGTTTACTTTACCGTTTCTGATAAAGATGCTTCCTTCGCCTTCTTCAAGCGAGCCTATTCCGGCAGCCTGAGCACCGGTGCAGCTTATATGTATGTCAGCACCGGAGGTTATCGAAGCAATACCGCTGATACTTCCGATTCCGGCAACCTTGATACCGGACATAGTTATATCAAGGTTGCATCTGTCAGAGATACTGATATCAGCGTCACCGTGATAGCTTCCAATAGCAAGACCATTATGAGTATGCATAAGTAGCTTGATTTTTCCGGATATAAGATTTATTTCTGATTCGTTTTCATTATAGCCGCCGCCGATACAGAGACATTCGTTGCCGTTTGAGTTGATTTCAAGCGTACCAGTAGTATTTATTGTGATATCACCATATCCATGATCATAATCATTTCCGATTCCGATTCCATCGGATGCATTTCCGTCGATTGTGAGAGAGCCTTTTCCTATAAGCTCAAACTGCGAGCCCATTGGTACATAAATGCCGGAATATCCAAGTCTGTTGTTTTTTACGATATTAAGGCAAAGTCGGGCGTATTCACCGATAGAGATAGTAGGCTTGCTGTTTCCGCTGGTTATGTTTACGTTTTTCAGTGTGAGATCGCAGCTGTGATTATCCATAATGGAGATGTTCATTGTTACAGGTTTTTCAGGATCGCCGGTAATCGTAAGCTTGCTTTGATAGATGTGTATATCGGTATACTTTTCAAGTGCGAGCTTAAGAACATCAATTTCAGCATCATTTCTTGCAGCATAGATCTTTTTTGCTCCGTCAGGACGGACTTCAAGATTAGTTTTTATTATCTCATCCTTAATTTCAGATGAAATACTGTTAAGGAAGAGCGGTTTGGGTTTTGAAGTAACATATCCCTGAACAAGATCAACACCAAGACGAATAACGGTTTTGAGTTCCTGAAGCGTCTCAACACCCTCAGCAAGTGACTGCAGCTGATTTTCGTGACAGAATTCAATTACAGATGTAACAAGCTGCTGTTTTTTCAGATCGTTCTGAATGTCGCTGATAAGTGAGCGGTCGATCTTAATGTAATCAGGGGAATAACTAAGCAGATTTGAACTGTTTGCATAACCTGTACCGTAGTCATCAATAGCGAGCTGAGCATGAGCAAAGCTGCATCGTTTCTTAAGAAGTTCAATATCATCAGACGTAGCAGCGCTGTTTTCTACTATCTCGATAATGCATTTTTCAATAAGTTCACCATATGTAAGGTAAAGCTCGTTGTAGTCATCATCGGTAAGCAGGCTGTTCGGCAGACAGTTTATGAATAGTTTTTTATTTTCAAAAACTTGCTGATTATCACTAAGTATTTTCAGCGTATTGAAGAATGTATGTTTCTCGATCTCGTAGAGGTTATTCTGAGTATCAGCGATTTTTAGTATCTGTGTTGCAGTCATTTTTATATCGCCGGTAGTTCTCATAAGAGCCTCATAAGCAACGATTTCTCCGGTAGTTGTTTCAACGATAGGCTGGAAGTGATATGTAAGCAGATTTTCACGGATTATCCTTGAAAACAGCAGAGCGTTCTTGTAGGAATCTTTTTCACGAATATAATTTTCCTCTGAGAACCAGTTTATAACGCGTCTGCGGTCGGTTCTGGCTTCGTAGAGAGCAAACTCCGAGTAGTTTACAAGCATATTGAAATCAGAAGCTTCTTCGGGAAACGAAGAACATCCAATAGAGAGACTCAGGCGGCTCTTGTCGGAGATATCAATAATCTCACCGAAATCATCAGTCAGTACGCAGTTCTGGACGGCTTCGTCCATGCTGTTGAGCACTGTATATATCTCCTTCTTGTCAATATCGCAGAAGAACGCACATATTTCGTAATTTGATTTTGAGCCAATAATGATTTTATCTGAAGAAAATCCCTTTATTGTTTCAGCAACAGAGGTAAGACAGCTGTTGGCATTATCAACAGTCAGATATGAACCGAGTTTGTCAAGTCCGTTCACATAGAGGGTTGCCAGACAACAGTGATTAAGCTCAGGCATTATTTTTCTTATTTTGTTTGAGAAGGACGGGTAAGAAAGCAGGCGTGTAACGGGATCCATTTCAGCAAAACGGTCAGGTCGGCTGATCTCGTTTATGCGCCTTGAAAAATCCTGTACAAAACCGAGCCATTCATCGCTGCTTTCATAGATATTCATTTTAATATAGCGTGTAACGATGTTGTCTTGAAATTTGTAGATATGCTTTTGACCTTCAACAGGATTTTTCGATATTTTTTCGAGGAGATTGAAAAATTCAAATTCATTGAGCTTATTTGTAGGACATGAAAGCATACGGCAGGCCTCGTCATCAAGATAAGCTGTTTTGTCTTTGGCAATATACATAAAAGCACCAATGTTTCCAACAAACTGCTGAAAGATAAGCCAATCACGGCTAAGCTCAGGCGGGCTTTTTTCGAGGTTAAAAATACTCATAACTACTCCATTTGCCGCATATTATAGATCGAGGGAGATCATGCGGCGCTGTATTATACGGTATACAGCAACCGTATTTTCCGAATTTATACACTAATATTATACAACTTTACAGCTGTCAAGTCAATAGTTTTATCAGATTTTAAAGCAGAAATAAAAAAATCCGTTCTGCGAAAACAGAACGGAAATTATGTATAGCTTAGTCAAGGAAATCCTTGACCTTTTTGCTTCTGCTGGGGTGACGAAGCTTTCTCAGTGCCTTAGCCTCGATCTGACGGATACGTTCACGAGTTACATCGAAACGCTGTCCGACTTCTTCAAGAGTGCGTGATTTTCCGTCTTCAAGACCAAATCTGAGCTTAAGAACCTTTGCTTCACGGTCTGTAAGCGTAGAAAGTACCTCGTTGAGCTGTTCTCTCAGCAGAGTATGTGAAGCGGCTTCTGCAGGTGCTGGAGCGTTGTTGTCGGGGATAAAGTCACCGAGGTGGCTGTCTTCTTCTTCGCCGATAGGAGTTTCAAGTGAAACAGGATCCTGAGCAACACGCATGATCTCACGAACCTTGTCAACAGGCATATTGATCTTCTCAGCGATTTCTTCAGGGCTTGGGTCATGACCGTTCTCATGGAGAAGCTGGCTGGAAACTTTTTTAACTTTTGTGATAGTCTCAACCATGTGAACAGGAATACGGATAGTTCTTGCCTGATCAGCGATAGCTCTTGTAATAGCCTGACGGATCCACCATGTAGCGTAGGTAGAAAATTTGAAGCCTTTTGTGTAGTCGAATTTCTCTACAGCCTTGATAAGACCAAGATTACCTTCCTGAATGAGGTCAAGGAACTGCATTCCTCTGCCGACATATTTTTTTGCTATACTTACAACAAGACGAAGGTTAGCTTCAGAGAGTCTTTTCTTTGCATAGGGATCGCCCTTTGCCATTCTCTGAGCAAGTTCAATTTCCTCCTCCGTTGTAAGAAGCGGAACACGTCCGATTTCCTTGAGGTAGATTTTTACAGGGTCGTCAATAGCGATACCCTCTGTAGAGAGAGCAAGCTCAAGATCATCGGTGAGAGTAGAATCAAGACCAATTTTAAGATCTGCGTCGATGTTCATGTCCTCAACGATCTCGATGTTAAGAGTTTCACAGTTGTCATAGAAGGTATTGATCTGGTCAACATCGAAATCCATTTCTTCGAGAGCATCTGTAATTTCCTTGGTCGTCAGCTTTCCGTTAGCCTTTCCCTGTTCCATAAGGGCGTCAATGGTGTGTCTTTTGTTTTCCATAAAAGATCCTCCTATTTTTTACTTTTTGATTTAAAAAGCCTGCGTAAATCTTCATCGCTCATATCCTTGCCTGCAGGTGAGCTGAAGTCTTTCAGAACGCTGATACAGTCAGTAAAAACGTTCCGGTTTATGGTGAATTCACGGTTCGTAACATCTATCCGGCTTATTCTTCCCATTTCCTTATCGGATAATTCACCAGCCATAAGAGAAAGTGTGAATTTTTCCGTTGATTTCATTTTTTCCAGAAGAGCCGAGTATAGCTTTTTGTTCAGAGCCGTAATGAATATCTCCGGCGGCGCTGATTTTTCAATGTCAGCAGCTTCATCCGGATGTCTGAGCAGAAAATTTATTATACATTCTTCTGCTCTTGCTTCTTTTTTATGATCCCTTGATTCGGGATTAAGATCATCATTATCATATGACGCTTTTGAAGTAATATTGCGCCATTCCATCTTTTTTTCAGTCCGGAAATTCTTTTTCAGCAGATTGTCTATATGAGTTTTAAGAACCTCTGTGGGAATATCACATTTGCGTGATGTGCGTGATATATAAACCTCGCGTTCAAGAGGGGATTCTATGGCTGCAAGCACCTTTGAAGCACGTCTGAGAAGTTCAACACGTCCAGCTTCGGTAGAAAGATCAAGACCATCCTCACACCTGTCAAGCATAAAGTCATTGGCGTCATCCGATCCGTCAATAAGCATTTTGAAGCGGTCACGGCCGAACTTTTTAATATATTCGTCCGGATCTTTCGCACCGTCCATGCGAAGAATTCTTGTACGCATTCCGACGTCGGCAAAGTGATTTATTGCCTTTTGCGTAGCTTTCTGACCGGCGCCGTCACTGTCGTAGGCGATAATAATTTCTTCTGCATAGTGGCTCATAAGCCGTGCCTGATTAGCAGTGATAGCAGTTCCGAGAGTGGCAACAGCGTTATCAAATCCAGCCTGATTTACTGCGATAACGTCCATGTAGCCTTCACACAGGATAAGCCTTTTTGTATCGACATTTTTTGCAAAGTTCATAGAAAAGAGGTTTGATCCCTTGTCAAAAACCGGAGTTGCTCCGGTATTAAGATATTTAGGCTGGGAGTTGTCAAGGACACGTCCGCCAAAGCCGATAATATTTCCTCTAAGATCAACGATAGGGAACATCACACGTTTGCGGAAAATATCATAAACAGTACCTTTTTTTGATCTTGAACCGAGCCATGCGTCAACAATTTCGTCATCAGAATATCCCTTTGAACGCAGCATATCAGTGAGCATTGTCCATGAATCCGGAGCATATCCAAGACCGAATTTTTTTATAACTTGGGGCGACAGTTTTCTGTCAGCGAAATATTTAAGTCCTGATTTATCATTACCCTTGATAAGCTGTGTATAGAAGAAATTCGCAGCAATACGATTCATTTCGTAGATACGAGTTTTTCTCTTTGCAAGCTGGCTGTCACGGGAATTTTCATGAGGAACTTCAAGTCCGGAGCGTTGAGCAAGGAGCTTTACTGCTTCTGTAAAATCAAGATTTTCAACCTTCATCGTAAATGTAATTACATCTCCGCCGGCACCGCACCCGAAACAATAAAAGCTCTGTGTATCAGTAAAAATCGTACATGACGGAGTCTTTTCCGAATGAAACGGACACGAGCATACATAATTTCTTCCGCGTCTGATTATATTGACATATGCTCCCATGACGTTTTCGATCGGATTTGCATTTCGCAGTCTGTAAAGAAAATCATCATTTTTCTGCATAGAGTATTCCTCGTTATTTCCAGAACTTAGGAACGAAAAGCTCGGTATAAAGATCAACGGCATATTCGTCACTCATTCCGGAAATGTAGTCGCATACCGCACGATGATTATCAGTTTTTTTCATTATATCCTGATATTCCTGCGGAAGGAGGGCGCTATTTTCGATAAAGAAGGAATAAAGCTTTTTTACAAGAAGTTCTGCCTTAGATTCTTCCTGTTTAGCAGCCGGATTTGTATATACCTTTTCAAACATAAAGGCTCTGAGATCATCGTGAGCTTTTCTTATTTCAGGCATAAAATCAATTTTTTCGGGACCGTGCTCAATAACTGAGGAAATAAGCGTAGTAATTCTCTTAGTTTTTGTATCGCCAAGGATCCTTACGCAGTCCTCAGGGAGATCATGAGTAAAGAGAATCCCTGCACGGATAGAGTCTTCAATATCATGGTTTATGTATGCGATAGTATCTGCAAGTCGGACAATACAGCCTTCTTTTGTGTCAGCAGTCTGATTTGTATGACATTCGATACCGTTGCGGACAGCAAAAGTGAGATTGAGTCCCTTACCCTTTTTTTCAATTTCATCCACAACGCGGACGCTCTGGAGATAATGCTTGAAACCGTGAGGACAAATTTCGTTGAGAACTGCCTCTCCGCAGTGACCAAAAGGGGAGTGTCCGAGATCGTGTCCAAGTGCAACGGCTTCAGTAAGATCTTCGTTCATTCCCATTCCTCTGGAAATAGTGCGGGCAATCTGGGAGACTTCAAGTGTGTGGGTAAGGCGTGTTCTGTAATGGTCGCCGACAGGGGATAGGAAAACCTGAGTTTTACGCTTAAGTCTGCGGAAGGAATTGCAATGAAGAATTCTGTCCCTGTCACGCTGGAATTCAGTTCTGTACGGACATTTTTCTTCATTTTGCAGTTTGCTCGTGAAAAATGAATCAGTGCTTTTGCAGGCATATTCGCTAAGAATACCGGCTTCTTTTTGTTCAAGCTGTTCTCGTACAGTCATATTATCCCTCCCATATTATTTTACGGACGAAAAGTCCTCATAAAGTTCTTCGATATCCTCAATTTGTGCAGTTCCGTTAGTGATTTCGGTAAGCTCGTTGATAAGCGGCTGCAGATTTTCAGACAGTACGAGTATCTCAAGTGAAACTGACTGACCGAAATCTGAATTAACGGTGATTGTTTTATAATTCGGCAATATGTAGGCGATCTTGCCGTACATTGTATATTCAGCGGTGATTTTTAGTCTGTGGCACAGACGCATATCCATAATGTGAGCAGCGTCACAGGCAAGCGAAGCTGCGTGGGAATAGGCACGCACCAGACCGCCGCCGCCGAGGAGAATTCCCCCGAAATATCGTGTAACTACTATACAAACATCAGTAAGACCGCGCTTTTGAAGAACGTCAAGTACCGGAACCCCAGCAGTGCCCTGAGGCTCACCGTCATCAGAATATCGGGAAATATTATTTTCTCTAAGAATATATGCGTAAACGTTATGTTTAGCCTTGCGGTGTTCTGCTTTAATTGAATTTACGAATTCGACAGCCTCCTCGTTAGTTTTAACAGGAGCGATATAACCGATGAATTCCGATCTTTTTTCAATAAAAGAGTCCTTAGCCGGTTCTGAAATGGTAAAAAAATTCATATTGATACCTTTAAAATTATAACGCAAAAAGCCGGTCAATTTAGACCGGCTATGAAAAATTACTTGTCCATATTGAAACGCTTCTTGAATCTGTCAACACGTCCGCCTGTATCAACAAGCTTCTGCTTTCCGGTATAGAACGGATGGCACTTTGAGCAGATTTCAACCTTGATGTTTTCCTTTGTGGACATAGTCTCCATTACGTTACCGCAGTGGCAAGTAATAGTTGTCTTTACAAAATTAGGATGGATTCCCTCTTTCACGATTGTCACCTCTTTCGGCAGAATTTATAACCGAGCAGCCCATCAGTTTCCTTAGACAGTAGTGCTTCATTTATTACAGTAATTGATTATATCACAGATTAAGAATAATGTCAAGCATTATACAATATATTTTATTTATTTAATTTATAACAATCAGAATATGCTGAACTTTTTCTTTTCAGGCATCAAATAATAAAATCCGTCACGAGGTTTGCAGCGTTTACCTTCACGTTCAGTCGTTAATCGTTCAACGTATGCCCATACATCCTCGCCGAAATGTGATGTTAGAGCCAGTGCCCGTTCATCGTCATAGCTGAAAAAAAGATGTATCATAGGTGTAAAATCCTTGAAATTCCCATTATAATTCTGTCCCGGGAAAATATCCTTTGCAACAGTTTTGGAACTGGGATATGTGTTTGCAGCAGTCAGACGCATACCTCTCCGCAGATTATAAGACAATCCCAATTTTTCGGGAAATTTCAGAAACAGAACCGCATCCAGTTCATCGGAATAAGCCGAGATCACAAGAGGCGACATCGAAACCACAATAGCAGGCTGTGTATCGCCGTAGATAAAATTTTCATTAATAAACGGAAATTTTGTTATCACTTCGTTAAACCGAACAACGTCCAAATTCAGAAAATCATTGACAATCCCTCTGTATTTCTGCTTTGACATAGGAAGCATCCCGGGAAACGACGCCGAGGAATAGAAGGCTTGCAAATAACTCAACAGATCACCTCATTACCTTTGTAAAATCCTCAGCCAGTTTAACCTCAAGAGTTTCAGCTTCTTCGTGAGTAGCAGTCTTAGCAGTGAAGTATGTCTTGATCTTAGGTTCTGTTCCGGAAGGACGAACAATAGCCTTTGAACCGCCTTCAAGGAAGAATGCAAGTACATTTGATTTCGGAAGAGTGAGAACAGTTTCAGTTCCTGATGCAATATCCTTTGAGATACCCTTCTGATAATCATCAGTTCTTACAACCTTAAGACCGCCGATTTCAGCAGGAGCATTTTCTCTGAGCTGTGTCATGATTTCAGCCATTCTGTTCATACCGCTTTCGCCTTCAAAAGTAAAGCTGTGAAGTGTCTGATAGAATACACCGTACTTCTTGTACATATTTTCTCTTGCCTGAAGAAGTGTAATACCCTGTGTGCGGTAGTAAGCAGCCATTTCGCAGATAAGCATTGAAGCATTTACAGCATCCTTATCACGCACGTAGGAACCAGAAAGATAACCATAACTTTCCTCAAAACCGAAAATATAACGTTTTTCTTCGCCCTTGGATTCAAGGAAACCAATTTGTTCACCGATAAATTTGAAACCAGTAAGTACATCAATAATCTCAACGCCGTATTCTTTACCGATAAGATTTACGATATCAGTTGTAACGATAGTCTTAACAGCAATTGGATTCTCAGGCATTGTGCCGTTCTTGATTCTCTGTTCACAGATGTATTCCAGAAGCATAGCTCCAACTTCGTTACCGGAGAAGAGAGCATAATCATCACCATCCGGTACAGCGATACCAACACGGTCGCAGTCGGGATCAGTAGCAAGAAGAAGATCAGGCTTTACTTCATGGCAGTATTTAAGTCCAACTTCAAGTGCTTCACGAATTTCAGGATTCGGATAGGGGCAGGTAGTGAAGTTGCCGTCGGGATTTTCCTGTTCCTTGACAATAGTAACGTCAGTGATGCCGAGTCTTTTAAGTATTTCACGAACAGGCTTGTTTCCAGTACCGTTGAGTGGAGTGTATACAACCTTAAGTCCGCTTGAAGCGCAAAGCTTTGTGTTTATTCCTTCTGCAAGAACGTTATTGTAGAAATCTTCCATAACCTCGTCGCCGATGTAGGAAATATTTCCCTTTGCAAGCTCCTCATCGAATGAGGAATGTTTTACACCTGTAAACATATCGAGGGAATTTATCTTTTCAAGAATAATTTCAGCACCTCTGAGAGTGATCTGACATCCGTCATCACCGTACACCTTGTAACCGTTGTATTTTGCAGGATTATGGCTTGCTGTAACCATGATTCCGCCCTGACACTTCAGAGCGCGTACAGCGAATGAAAGGCAAGGAGTAGGAAGAAGTTCTGAGTAAATATATACCTTGATGCCGTTAGCGGCAAGAACCTCAGCGGCAGCTTTTGAGAATACATCAGATTTGATTCGGCTGTCATAGGAAACTGCAACAGATGGGTTATCGTACTCCTGATTAAGGTAGTCTGCAAATCCCTGTGTAGCACGTCTGACTGTATATATATTCATACGGTTTGTTCCGGCTCCGATAACTCCTCTGAGACCGCCGGTACCAAATTCGAGATCACGGTAAAATCTATCATTGATGCCTTCTATATCATCTATAATATCTGCAAGTTCAGTCTGTAGATCAGGATCCTCTTTAGCATTTTCACACCAAAGTTTGTAGAGTTCCATTTCTGTCATGAGAAAACCTCCTAAAACAAATATAATATATTATATCATAATCCCATTTTTTTGTAAAGACTTTTTTACTATAAATTACAAATATTTTTATTTTGACAAATTATAATTTCTGCTCTTTCTTTTAAGTACATTATATGCAGCCGATATTGAAAATGGAATAAAAAACGCTGTAAATATGGATATTACGCTGTTGGCTAAAGGATTTCCAGTTATTCTCACAAAGAATAGATCATGAAGAAGATATATCATAAGTGTATGATTTCCGGTTATTTCAAGTGATTTTCTGAATATTTTAGTGATATCTGTGCAATAAATGGCTTTCGTTATCAGAAATACAAGAGCAATTCCACAGGCTGGAAGAATAAATTTATTTATGCCAATAATACACAGCGAGACAACGAGAGAAAGTTTCTCTGTATTGAATATATATTTAATATATTTAAGCTGATTTGAAATACCGTGTCTGTAAAGCGGGAAAATGGCTATGTAAAATGCTCCGAGCGATATCAATGCAGGTATCGTCAGTTTTGTGGCTTTTTTTGTGATTTTCGGCATGAGGGTTCCCGCAGCGTAGAAAGGCAGGAAGTCTGCGAGCTGTCTGAGAATACCGATATTCTGCGGGATCTGCCAGTTCAGAAGAAGTATTATGACATATGCCGCCCCAAAAGTTATTGTGACGAGCCTGAGTTTTATTCCAAGAAATAAAATACTGTCTGCAATGATTACAAAAAGCAGATACCAATACGGAGAATCAGCTATAAACTGAGATATACTGCCGTTTCTCAGTAAAAAGAATACCAGCAATGTCATCAGGATATAAGGAACTCCAATATGATGAATTCGTTTTGAAAGCCATTGTATATCAGATTTAATGGTCAGACGGCATATCCAACCGCTGACAAATACAAAAAGAGGCATATGAAATGAGTAACATATTCTGAATAGAAAGACATTTTCGTATATTGCAGGGTTGCTGTTCCATACCTGACTTATAACATGACCAATCACTACAAGAATTATTGCTGCTCCCTTTATAAAATCAAGCTCCGGAATTCTTTTTTTCAAAATCTTCCTCCTGTTCTGAAAAAAGCTGCCGCATTTACGCAGCAGCCTTTTTTATTAATCTCCGAATGAAACACCGATATCACGGGCAGCAATAACAAGATGATTCTCTGTGTCAACGAATTTTGTTTTTCCTGCGATATCATCAAGCTTGTTTGAAGTTATTTTATTTCCTATCTTAGCAACGGTGCGTCCATATTTTTCCTTTGCAATAAGGTATGCAGCATGAACGCCAAACTGAGTAGAAAGCACACGGTCGTATGCGCTCGGTGCTCCTCCTCTGAGCATATGTCCGGGAACACATACACGAGCCTCAATTCCCGTATTAGCTTGGATCTGTGCTGCGATGCGGCTTGTAGCAGTAGTTATATGTGCTTCTGCACGTTTTTTAGCACGTTCTTTTTTCTTCATTTTTGCTTCTTCAATATCAAAAGCTCCCTCAGCAACAGCCAGAATAGAAAACGCCTTGCCGCTTGCACTTCTTGCCAATACAGCATCACAAACCTTGTCGATGTCGTAGGGGATTTCAGGGATAATTATAATATCAGCACCGCCAGCGATACCTGCATTAAGTGTAAGCCATCCAGCTTTGTTTCCCATGATTTCACAGACAAGTATTCTTGAATGACTAGCAGCTGTTGTATGAAGTCTGTCGATAACATCAGTAGCGATATCAACTGCTGTATGGAATCCGAAAGTAACATCTGTACCGTAAATATCATTGTCAATCGTCTTGGGCAGACCAATTACATTAAGTCCCTCATCAGCAAGCAGCTTGGAGGTTTTATGTGTTCCGTTTCCGCCAAGAGTGAGGAGACAGTCGAGCTTCTGCTTTTTGTAAGTCTCCTTCATATTTTTTACCTTGTCGATATTATCTTCACCGATGACCTGCATCATTTTGAACGGCTGACGCTTTGTTCCGAAAATAGTACCGCCTTGTGTGAGAATACCCGAAAACGCTGACGGCTGCATATCCATGCAGAGATTATTGATAAGTCCATAGTAACCGTTTGAGATACCAACTATCTCTACGTTATCCTCGCCGAAGCGTTCATAGCAAGCTATGGCAACGCCTCTGATATTAGCATTAAGTACTGGACAATCGCCGACGCTGGTAAGTATGCCTATTCTTCTTTTCATTTTTTTACCTCCGTTTAAGTCTTGAAATTGCTGAGATTCTGCTCAAAAAAGCGCTGAAGTTCTTCCGGCGGCATAGGTTTTCCATAGAGAAATCCCTGAGCGTAATCGCATCCTGCCATTCGGAGAATTGACTCCTGTACGTTATTTTCAATGCCCTCGGCAATTGTTTCGATCTTTTTGGATTTAGCTATTCTTATAACTGATGCAACTATTTCATATGCTATGTTATCGTGTTCGATATCGGTGATGAACGATCTGTCGAGCTTCAGGAGAGTGATTGGAAGCGTTTGGAGATAGCTGAGTGAAGAGTATCCTGTACCGAAATCGTCCATAGCAAGTTTCACACCAAGCTCACGAAGTTTTTTCATCTGAGCGACAGCAAAATCAATATCATTCAGTGCGAGACTTTCTGTAAGCTCGATCTCAAGCCACTGAGGTTCAAGACCGGATTTTACGAGAGCTTCAAAGATTTTTTCTTTAAGATCAGCCTGATAGAAATCAGTTGATGTGAAATTGACTGACATAACTATTTTCGGGAATCCCATTTTCTGCCAGAGAATGTTCTGACGGCATCCTTCGTTGAGTACGAATTCAGTTATGCGTCCGATGAGGTGGCTTCTTTCAGCGATAGGTACAAATGCATCAGGAGTAACAACAGTTCCGTCGGATCTGATCCAACGGATGAGTGCTTCAACACCCATGAGTCTTCCTGTAGAAAGATCAATCTTAGGCTGATAGAAGAGAGAAAATTCGTTGTTGTTAAGTGCGAGAACAAGTGCTTTTTCCATTTCGGTAGTGAAGATAATGGAATCATGCATACTTGATTCATATCCATAAATGCTTGACTGGTTTACGCTGCCTGATTTGAGAGCAAATTCTGCGTGTTCAATGACGTCAAGGAAAGAATTACCGTCCTCAGGCATTCTTGAAAATCCGGCAGAGCAGCTTAGATTTATGGATGCAAGTTCGTCAACAGCGAGCTTTGCGAATTCCTCCTGAATAGATTTGACAGTTCTTACAGGGAGTTCATCGCTGCCGTAGTCACGAAGGATAAGGGCGAAGTTGTCACCGCTTATTCGTGCCGCAAGTCCTCCTGGCGTTACAAATTTATAAAGTATATGAGCAAAATTACGGAGTACATAGTTTCCGTTTGCGTATCCGCAGGTGTCGTTGATGATATGAAATCTGTCGATATCAAGGACGATTATCCAGTATGAGTAATTAAGCAGACGGCAGGTGTCGTAGATTTCCTGACCGGCGTTCATGAGCTTGTTTCTGTTAGCGATTTCCGTTACTTCATCAATATAAGCAAGACGTTCAATTAGAGCGTCCTTTTCATGTTCCTGAGTGCTGTCAAGAAGTGCACCGCCGAAGAGAGGAAGCGTATTATCAGTGCCCTTGATAGACTTATAACGGTAGGAATACCAACGGAAATTATTGTCGTTTGATTTTATACGCATTTCAATGCTTTTGATTTCAGAGCTTGCAGATTTTATAGCGCTGTCAAAAGAAATTCTGTCATTAGGATGAATAAGTGCACGGAAATCGTTAAGAGAAATGCTGTTGCTTTTCAGTCCAAGCATACGGATAAGCTCAGGCGAAGCGATAAATTTTTTTCTGTCCGTACTTATTATGATACCGATTTCTGCAAGTTCCATAGAAGAATTGAAGAAGTCATTGGCACTTGCAAGATTCACCTTCATTTTTTTGATCTCAGTGAGATTAAAACCCGTAGACAGGTAAAGACATTTTTTCTTTGTCTTTTTTACAAGAGAGGTACTCCATGCAATGCTGGTGATAGTGCCGTCAGCATTTTTGAATTTAGATTCATATGACTTGCTTCCGACGATTTTTTCAAAGCCCTTGCTGTCAGGAGCGTTTATTCCGAAAGCTTTCCATACAGCTGCTTTTTTGTTTGAATCGTTTTCAGAAATTCCGAGAAGCATTCTCAGCTTCTTATTTATAAAGACATATGAGAAATCATCGCTCCAGATAATCATTTCGGTATTCAGATTTTCAGCAACTTCAGGTTTGATAAGATTGCTTGTCTTGTTTTTCTGAGTCCACGCCAGAACGAACAGCAGAAGCGGGAGAAAAACTATTGTTGCAATGTATATAATAATTGTTGCGAATGCTTTTTCTGGAAAAAAGTAACAGTAAGCTACTACTGCTGCGGTTGCTGCAGCGATAACAAGTGTCGCTGCCAGTGGATTAAATTTATGCATTACAACCGCCTCCTTAAATCTAGTAAGATTATTATAGCAAATTTTACTGAAAATGTCAATAAAAATTCAGAATTTAATCCACATAATTTATGAAATTATCTGAAACTTACAAGAAAACATCACAAAATATACACTTTTGGATAATATAATGATATAATAAACAGGATAATAAATCAAATCCTATCTTTAATAAAAATCTTCGATGTGGAGGTAAAAAAATGGCACATATATTAATTGTAGATGATGAATTGAATATCAGAAGAGTTGTCCGTGAGTATGCGGAATTCGAGGGTTATGAAGTTACAGAAGCTGAAAACGGAATGGAGGCTGTCAATCTCTGTCGTGAAAATGATTACGATCTTATTATAATGGATATTATGATGCCGAGGCTAGACGGATATTCAGCCTGTAAGGAAATACATAAGACAAAGTCGGTTCCGGTAATTATGCTGTCTGCACGAGGCGAGGAATATGACAAGCTTTTCGGCTTTGAAATAGGCATTGACGACTATGTCACAAAGCCTTTTTCACCAAAAGAGCTTATGGCAAGAATAAAAGCAGTTATTAAAAGAAGCGCTGTATCTTCTTCCGTTTCACAGCATGATAAATATGTTTTCGGCGGACTTGAAGTAAATATATCTGGCAGAGAAGTATATGTAAACGGCGAAAAGGCATCCATGACTCCTAAGGAATACGATTTGCTGTTCTTCCTTGTCAAGAACAGAAATATAGCCCTTTCCAGGGACAGGCTTCTTGAAGAAGTGTGGGGATATGATTTCTTCGGTGACGACAGAACAGTTGATACGCATATCAAAATGCTTAGAAACAGCCTGAAGGAATACCGCAGTTATATCGTTACATTGAGAGGAATGGGATATAAATTTGAAGCTGATCAATAAAATCCGGAGTTACAACAGCAGAATATCGCTTAAATATAAAATATGGATATATTTTATTGTGTTTACAATAGCTGTCTTTGTACTGCTGTGGATATTTCAGATACTTTTTCTTGAAAAATTTTATGAATCAATGAAAACAAGAGATGCCACAGAGTGTCTCGATAAAATTTCAGAATCATATGAAAAAATGAGTCCCTCAGAATTCAGCAGTTATATTGATGATATGGCTGTTGAACATGATATCTGCATAGAGGTTCTTGACCGATATCGCCGATCCATATATTCAAGCGATGCTATTGGTGACTGCCTTATTCATGGCAGAGAAAACAAAACTCAGGTCTACATTACGAGTATACTGGAAAGCAAAGAAAGAAAAATACGCTATAAGATCAGGAACATCCGGAGTGACTGCGATATGCTGATTTTTGGCTGTGCTCTCGGAAATCCTGACAATCCGGAAGGTTATCTTCTTCTGAATTCCGCAATGGTTCCGGTTGGCGCAACTGTAATGATAATCAAACGGCAATTAATGATAACAACTGTACTTTTGATTGTTCTTGCATTTTTCATTTCGCTATATCTTTCAAACTGGATCGCACGACCAATTACTAATATAACAAAGTCCGCAGAAAAACTTGCAAAAGGTGACTTCGGAACAAAATTTGACGGCAGAGGATATCTTGAATCACAAAAACTTGCGGAAACCCTCACTTATGCCGAACGAGAACTGTCAAAGGTTGATACCATGCAGCGTGATCTTATTGCTAATGTTTCTCATGATCTCAGAACTCCTCTGACTATGCTTAAGGCATATGCTGAGATGATTCGTGATTTGTCCGGAGATAATCCGGTCAAACGTAATGAACACCTTGAAATCATAATCAATGAAACCGATCGCTTAGCTATGCTTGTAAATGATATCCTTGATCTTTCAAAGCTTGAAAGCGGAAAACTTAAAATAAATCCGACAAAATTCGAGATAAAAAGCAAGCTTGAGGAAATAATCAGCAGATTCAGTGGGATTTCTGAAAAAATGGGATATAATATCCATTTTTCATCTGACGGCGAAAAAATTGTGAACTGTGACATAGTCAAGATAGAGCAGGTTATATATAATCTTATTAATAATGCTGTGAACTATACCGGCGCGGATAAGCAGATTTTTGTACGTCAAATTAATACTGAGAATGGTGTATTAATTGAGGTAGAGGATACTGGTGACGGCATTGAGGAAGAAAAAATAAAGCTTATTTTCGATAAATATTATCGTTCTGAGAATCACAAGCGTGAAGTTGTGGGTACAGGTTTAGGACTTTCTATCGTTAAGGCAGTGTTGAAATTACACAATTATGATTACGGTGTAAGATCAACCCTCGGAAAAGGATCAACCTTCTGGTTCAGGATTAACGAATGAAAAATTAATTTTAATTTTACATTCTTGTCACGAAATCAACACATATTTCTGTTATACTTTAGTTGCTGAGGGAAATATCCCGAGGCTGATTTTCATGGTAATTAAGCGTTTACCCCAACGTTTAATTATTAAATCCCCAATAATCCCTATATCATGGCAGATGAGCTTCCTAAAAAGGAGGCTCGTTTGTTTTTTCATTTTCTTGACGAATTATACGATTTATGATATAATTTCAGCTGAAAGCAGGTGAGTACCAATGAAAATCGACGGCAGCTGCAGAGACATCCTCGAAAAACTTGAAGCAGCAGGATACCACGCATTTTATGCCGGAGGATGCGTCCGTGATACGATCATGGGACGTGAAATAAATGATATAGACGTAACGACCGATGCACTTCCTGAGCAGATAATGTCTGTTTTCAGCGGATATAAGGTAATTCCTACAGGTCTGAAGCATGGTACCGTTACAGTTATAAGTAATGGAATAACCTTTGAAATAACGACATTCAGAATAGACGGAAACTACAGTGATTCACGTCATCCGGATAGTGTGACTTTCTCTGGTGATATAAATGATGATCTATCCCGCCGTGATTTCACTGTCAATGCCATGGCAATGGACAAGGATGGGAAAATTATAGATCCTTTTGGCGGAACTTCTGATATCAGAAATAGGATAATCCGTTGTGTCGGGAATCCTGAGATCCGCTTTTCTGAGGATGCTCTCAGAATTATGAGGGCTGTACGTTTTTCATCGCAGCTGGGTTTTGAGATTGAAACAGAAACTCATAATACTGTTATGTCGATGAAAGAACGTCTTTCAGATATTTCCCGTGAGCGCATCCGAATGGAACTTGATAAACTTCTTTGCGGAATGAATGCTGTTGATGTTCTGTTGAAATACAGGGAAATAATTGCTGAAATTATACCGGAACTGCGTTCTTGCTTTGATTTTGAACAGCATTCAAAATACCATAAATATGACGTATATGAACACAGTGTACGTTCAGTGGGCGCCGCACCGGAGGATTCTTTGATCCTTCGCAGAGCAATGCTGCTTCACGATATAGGAAAGCCTTTCTCTTTTAAAATGGGAGAGGACGGTTTTGGTCATTTCAAAGGACACGCTCAGGTAAGCGAAGTGATTGCAAGAGAGATTCTCCGGAGACTTCGCTATGATAACCATACGATAGATCTCACCTGCACACTTATCACAAGGCACAGCGACAAGATAGAAAGCGAATCTCAGGTGAAACGCTGGGTATCTAAACTCGGAGCAGATGTTTTTATACTGCTGATGAAAATGAAAAAAGCCGATAATTGTGCAAAAAATGAGTTTGTTCTTAAAGAAAATCTTTTGTTTGATGAATATATCCGAATGGCTGAACGTCTCGAAAAAGAGGGAAACTGCATGAGGCTTTCGCATCTTGCTGTCAACGGCAATGATATGATTTCTCTCGGATTAAATGGCTCAGCAATAGGCAGTGCTTTGAACGAGCTTCTTGAGCTTGTAATTGATGATATCCTGCCAAATGAAAAATCAGTGCTGATCAATTATACACAAAAAAATATTAAATATCAAACATCTGAACAATGATTTCTTTGGCATTTTTTACTGAATTTTTCAAAAGAGGTTGACATTTCTGTTTATTTGTGATATAATATTTTGGGTGGTAGATAATAAGAAATCACCGCAAAATGATTGATCTTCTCTCTTTCTGCACAATCTGAGAGAAACTATAAGGGTTAAAATAATGGGACAAATCAGAAATACCGCAGCTCTTTTGAGTGCGGTATTTTCCGTTTTTATTGACTTTTAATTATGAATAGTTCCCGTTATATCATCTTACACTCATACTCCGACTTTAAGGAGAAGCTGTCTCATTATGCATAAGTCGAATACATCAATAATTCCGTCGGCGCAGAGATCGCCGTTTTTCCAGTCAGACAGCTGAACATCATGTTTTCGGAGAATCCAGTTGTTGAGCATAACGATATCAGCAACAGTAAATTTGCCGTCTTTGTTAACGTCGCCGGAAATTGTTTCCTGAATATTTTCGGGGAAATATTTGTTTTGATTTCAAGCAGCTGACGGCCTAACTCCTCATCAGTCATTTTATATGTTGTTCGATCGTAATGAAGATCAGTGATATCCCACAGCACGGGACAAATTCCATTTCTTGAAACAGATGCTTCGCAAACACTTGTAATAAACTTGCGGACAGATTCAGGCTCTTTGTTCTTTTTAGGGCATCCATATTCTCCAATAATTACAGGAATTCCTTTATCAGTAAATGTGGTTTTAAGTGCATCCATGTTACGTTCAAGTTCTGCAATTTCAGCCTCTGTTCCCCATGTTGGAGATGCCTTTGCCCAGTCTGCGTCCTCTTCAAGAATTGCAAAGCCGGCTGGAGTGTAGTAGTGGACAGACAATGCCATTCTGTTTGCGGGATCATCCGGCATCTTGAAAAGAGAATCACAGGTGAGCGTAATATCAGTGTTATATCCGGAAATCAACAGGTGACGCTTAGGATTATTTCCGCCGGAATTACGTACAATATCCACGAATGTCTGATTTACCTCATGTACAAATCCATAGGATTCAGCTTTTCCGTTTGTACTGCCGCTCCACTGATTCCAAAGACTGTTCCAGCCGAGTTCCTCATTCTGCGCTTCAAACATCAGATAATCGCCGTACATACTGAAATTATCAGCAACCTGCTCCCATATTGCACTGTATTTAGCCATCACATTTTCGTGATCCTCAGGAAGTTTTTCAAGCCAGCCGCCGTCCCAATGAAGGTTAAGTATTACATACATATCCTCATCAAGTATCCAGTCAACAACTTGTTGTACTCTAGCCATATAGTCAGGATTGATTTTGAAGCTGCCGTCATTTGACATCATGTTCGACCATGCAACCGGAACACGAACAACTCCGAAGCCAGCATCAGCGTATCCTTGAATCATTTCTTTTGTAAGAGTAGGACTTCCCCAAGCTGTTTCGTAAGCATTCGGAGTTCCGTCGCCCCACTGATCAATCCATTCTCCGCATGATTCAAATGTGTTGCCGAGATTAATGCCTATCCCCATATCACGGACAAGCTCCATTGTGGAAATATCACGCATTTCATTTTCAGTTCCAGCAGCAGCCGGAAGTGCAAATGGCATAGTGGAAATCATGAACGATGCAGACAGTGTTCCAGCAATAATTTGATTCATTTTCATAAATATCAACTCCTTTTTAAATTTTAGAGGGTTTTCATAAATCTATTATACATTTAAAGTTTATAAATGTCAATATTTATTATATTGTTTTTTAGGATTATTGATTAGAAAATGTCTCAAACTGAACTCCAATAGGTGTATACAATGCATAAGTTGGTATCATGCTTGCAGCGTCTTCTTCACTCCATAGTTACAGACGGTTCAGTATCTTCCTGAAAGCCGAATAAATAAAAATTGTCACCGGGAAATTAAGATTCCCAGTGACATTTTTTCTTACTTTACAATGATCTTTCTGAATGATTTTTTACCCTTGCGGATAATAGTTTCGCCTTCAAGTTTTATCTGAGCCTTTGCATCGGAAACCTTTTCGTCGTTTACAGTGATTCCGCCCTGCTGAACAAGACGGCGAGCCTCAGAAACAGACGGTGCAAGTCCGGATTTCACAAGAAGATTGAGAAGTCCCATAGCTCCGTCAGTAAGCTCTGCTGCGTCGATCTCGGTAGTAGGCATATTTGCGTCTGAGCCGCTTCCGCCAAAGAGAGCCTTTGCAGCAGCCTTTGCCTTTTCAGCTTCCTCCTCGCCGTGAACAAGCTTAGTAAGCTCGTAAGCAAGGAGTTCCTTAGCTTCGTTGAACTGTGCTCCCTCCATGTGCTGTTCCATTTCCTCGATTTCCTCAACAGGAACGAATGTCAGCATCTTAAGGCACTTGATAACATCAGCGTCAGCAACATTTCTCCAGTACTGGAAGAACTCATAAGGAGTTGTCTTTTCAGGATCAAGCCATACAGCGCCTTTTTCAGTTTTGCCCATCTTCTTGCCCTCAGAATTAAGAAGGAGAGTGATAGTCATAGCGTAGGCATCCTTGCCGAGCTTGCGGCGGATAAGCTCTGTACCGCCAAGCATATTTGCCCACTGATCGTCGCCGCCGAACTGCATATTACAGCCGTACTTTGTGTAAAGCTCCATAAAGTCATAGCTCTGCATGATCATGTAGTTGAATTCAAGGAAAGTAAGACCTCTTTCCATTCTCTGCTTGTAGCATTCATGGCTGAGCATACGGTTTACACTGAAATGTGCTCCGACATCACGAAGAAGCTCAATATAATTGAGATTCATAAGCCAGTCAGCATTGTTTACAACGATAGCCTTGTCCTCAGAAAAGTCGATAAAACGGCTCATCTGCTTTTTGAAGCAGTCAACGTTGTGCTGAATTGTCTCAGGAGTCATCATTTTTCTCATATCTGTCTTGCCGGAAGGATCACCGATCATGGCAGTACCGCCGCCGATAAGAACGATAGGCTTGTTTCCAGCCATCTGGAGACGCTTCATAAGACAGAGTGCCATGAAATGACCTACATGAAGGCTGTCAGCAGTCGGATCGAAACCGATATAGAATGTAGCCTTTCCGGCGTTGATAAGCTCCTCAATCTCTTTTTCATCGGTCAGCTGTGCAAGCAGACCTCTGCGTCTGAGTTCTTCAAAAGTTGTCATAATATTTATTCTCCTTTATTAATGTATCATTATATTAATCCACTTAACATGGAATAAATCCTAATTCAGATAAGAAAGATTTTCATACAAATCGCCTAATATACTCATGATTTCAATACAGGCATCTTCTAATTTAATAGAATCTTCGTCAGAAAGATATCTATTTCCACCGGCAATTTGTTCAATAAGATTTACAATAGCAAGCAATCCTGAAATGGATACGCAATTATTTGCTTTCCATAAAGAAACTAATTTTTTTAAGATGTTTTTTATTTCAATGTACTTTTTGTCATCAAAGTAGTTTTTACATCTTAAAGTAACCAATAAACCATCTTCAGAAACAACAAGGTCATGAAGCTTTTCAGCAAGTTTCTTTTCCATTTTTTCTCCTAAAAAAACGACAGCTGCGTATCGCCATAACCACG
Source organism: Ruminococcus sp. (assembly GCA_017461395.1). GTDB lineage: Bacteria > Bacillota > Clostridia > Oscillospirales > Ruminococcaceae > Ruminococcus. The sequence goes on along the minus strand of JAFTYF010000018.1, from coordinate 7,396 downwards.
CTTGTAAGCAGCAATAATGCTTTTCATTTCGTACAGGATACCGAATCTGTCACATTCATCCCTGAAAACTTTCCATAGCTTACGGAAATCGGGGCTTACACATTCGTAATTATCGCCGAACTGCCTTATATATCGCTGACGCAGTCCGCTGTCAGGAAAACGCTTGTCAAGTTCATCAAAGAAATACTCCCGCTGATTTGCTCTGAGCGTCACACCAAAGAACGGATATATGCATTTTACGCCGGCATCGTGAGCAAGCCGGACAACAGAACGAATATTTTCTTCTGTATCTTCGATGAATGGAAGTACAGGCATCATTGTTATTCCGGTAAAAAGTCCCGAATCAGACAGTTTTGCAAGAGCCTTGAAACGTTCTGAAGAAAGTGAAACATCAGGTTCAAGAATACGGGAAAGATTATCATCTGCTGTAGTGACGGTCATTTTACAGAGAACAGGGGAGTGTTCTGCAATTTCGCGATAAATATCAGCATCACGGGTTATGAGACTGCTTTTCGTTATGACGGTGACACCAAAGTTATATGCGCTAATGAGTTCAAGCGCATGGCGCGTAAGCAGTTCTGTTTTTTCGAAAGGATTGTACGGATCACTCATTGCACCGGTTCCGATCACACCGGATCTGACTTTTCGCTTAAGCTCATCACGAAGAATTTCAAGAGCATTTTCCTTTGCTCCGACAACATCGAAATCCTCGACATGATAGCAGTCACTGCGGCTGTCACAGTAGATACATCCATGGCAGCAGCCACGGTAAAGATTCATGTTGTAGTCGTTACCAAACCAATCGTTTGTCTTATTTTTTTGAAGAATAGTCTTTGCCGGGATCATTTTCATAATTATCACCGCTCACCATCATAATTATTAATTATACCACCAAAGGTGATTATTGTCAATCTTTTTATGATGAATAGGTGTATAAGCGGAAAAATACTGGTATTCTGATTAAATTATAATAATCTATTGTAAAATTAAGAAAAATGTGGTATTATATATGTAAACTCAAAAATAAAGGAGAATAATGTGAAAAGACTTCTTATCATTATAGGAAAAATAATCGTGAAGCTGCTGCGGCTTTTGAAGCGTAACGCCGGAAATCTTCCCGGAATCGTACTCTGGCATTTGTCCGGTCATAAGGCTGTATCAATGTTCAAGGTGGAATGTCCGATCATTGCCATTACTGGAACAAATGGAAAAACTTCGGTAACTAACTGCATTGCTCAGCTTTTTGAAGGCAGTGGAAAGAAAATCATCATAAACAAAGAGGGAAACAATCTTGATACCGGAATTTGCTCTTTGCTTCTTCGTCACTGTGACATGAAAGGCAAAGTGAAGGCAGACTATCTCATACTTGAAACAGATGAGTCTCATGTTCCGGTAGTTTATTCTCAGCTTAAGCTTGATACACTTGTTGTACTGAATTTCTTCCGTGACCAGCTTGACAGAAACGGCGAAATGGAAACTCTCATCCAGAAGATAAACGGTTTCTGTAAGACTTTTGAGGGTAATCTGATACTTAATGGTGATGATCCGAATACTGCACGTCTTGGAAGGGCAAATCCTAAAAATAATAATGTGAAATATTTCCATGCAAAGCCATACGCATTTGCAACTGAAAATGCCTTTGAAGCTTCTGAGGGACGTTTCTGCCCTTTCTGCGGAGAGGCTCTGGAATACGAATATTATCAGTACTCGCATATCGGTAAATTCCGCTGTGCAAAGTGTGGATTCGGCGATTATGAGCCTTATATCACTGCCGAAAATATTGATCTTGACAAGCCTGTATTTACAGCTGACGGAAATGAATATTCGCCAGTACTCAACAGCATATATAATGTGTACAACATGACTGCTGTTGCAGCTGCGGCAAAGCTTTACAATATCGACCAGAAGGTGACGAATAACGTTATTTCCACATATACCGTGAATAACGGCAGAATGGAAAAGTTCATGCTCGGCGATCGTGATACCACACTCAACCTCGCCAAAAATCCTGTCGGCGCAAATATGACGCTTCGTGTCATGAATGAAATGGGCGGCGAAAAGGAACTCCTTTTCGTTCTGAACGATAATGTTGCTGACGGACTTGACGTTTCATGGATATGGGACATAAATTTCAGCGTTTTTGAACGTGTTACTAGAGTTGTGACATCAGGTACAAGAGCTTATGATATTGCTGTAAGAATTAAAAATTCCGGATATCCGTCTGAGAATATAGTTGTTTGTCCTGATCTGGACAAGTCGGTAGAAACGCTTGCTGAAACTTCAGGTAAAAAGTTTGTTATTGCCAATTATACGGCTGTTCAGCCTACAAGAGCTGCACTTAAGAGATACATTGAAAAAAGAGGAGGAAAAGTACAGTGAAAACTCTGAAAATACTTCATATGTATGCTGATTTGCTTGATCTTTACGGCGATAGCGGAAATATGGAGATCCTTGATTATCGCTGCAGAATGAGAGGGATCACCTGCGAGATCGACAGGTATTCTGTTGATTCTGAAATTCCTGATTTTTCTTCATACGATCTTATTTATATTGGCGGCGGAGCAGATCTTGAACAACAGCACATTGCTTCTGATCTTCTTCGTTGTAAGGAAGCTCTGATAAATGCCTATAATGATGGAGTTTTCTTGTTTCTTATATGCGGAGGATATCAGCTTATGGGTAAATATTACCGTGACGCTGACGGAAATGATATTCCTGGACTAGGACTTTTTGATTATTATACAGTTGCTCCGGAAAGCCGTAAAAAACGCTGTATAGGCAATATTGTCATCCGTACAGAAATTACTGGAAAGCCTGTTGATGTCGTGGGATTTGAAAATCACGGCGGTCAGACTATGGGTGTGAAATCGCCTTTTGGAAAAGTTCTCTACGGAAACGGGAACTGTTCACAGAGCGAAGCGGAGGGATACTTTGAGAAAAATGTCATTGCAACGTATCTTCATGGTCCGTGCCTTGCGAAAAATCCGGAAATATCAGATTATATGATCTCCTACTGCATAAACAAGGGGACAGATTCACCGACAGAGCTTACGTCTCTTGATGATAAGCTTGAAAAAGAATGTCGGAATGTGATGCTTAACAGACTTCTCAATAAAAAATAATTGCTAAAGAGCGTATTTCATAGCTGAAATATGCTCTTTTGTCATTTTACAGCCGACTTCCTCATATGCTTATAATATCACAGGACAAGGAGGAAGACGCATTGTTCAGAAGCAAGATAATTCGTGATACAATTATGCTTACCATTATGCAGCTATTTCTTGATACATCGTCATTGCTGCTTAACGTATTTATTACAAAAAGGCTCGGCGCTTCGGCTATCGGAATACTTACACTCATGGGATCGTTTCTTGGTCTTGCAGGAATCATCTCCAACGGAAACGCTTTTCTCTGCATGAGCCGTCTTGTTTCTGAGGAGCTTGGAAAGTCCGGCGGAAATCCGAATCGTATTCTTTTTCACGGAATAAGACTTTGTCTATCGCTTAGCCTTACAGTATCAGCGATAGTTTTCCTGCTTGCAGATACAGTGAGCAGCCGTTTTTTCAGCGGTGCAGATATGGCTTCTGCCGTTCGTTTTATGCCGATTGCTCTTGTTTCCGGAGCCGTTTCTTCGTGTTTTAAAGGATATTTCAATGCAGGAAGAAAATCCTCAATTACTGCCGCCGGTGATATACTTGAATTTATAGTGAAATCCGCTGTAATTATTTTGTTTACATTATCGGCTGATTCTCCGTCGGAAGGCATAGTTTGCAGGATAATGATTGCGGGAATTATCGCCGGAAATATCTCCTCACTGATATTTTTTCTTATTGTTTTTTCAGGAAATCACGAAAAATACGCAGGAAGGGGAACACGAAGCTTCCGTGAATATGCATTGTTTGCGTTTCCGATAATGGGAGGCGGAATTCTTACAGCATTGCTGAGCAGTGCCAACGACGCGCTTATACCAATGTGTCTTCGTCAGAGCGGCAACTCAGTTTCAGAGGCTTTCAGCAATTTCGGAATCTTTGAAGCGATAGTTATACCAACGCTGTTTTTTCCGTCTGTTGTACTTTGCTCAATGTCGGGAATTATAGTCAGCGAAACAGCAAGAGCTGCTGCTGCCGGAAATAAAGATCGTATCAGAAGCTTTTCCAACCGTCTGATACAATGGACACTGATGTTTTCAATTTTTGCCGCCGCTGTGCTTATGCGATTCGGCAAACCAATCGGTGAACTTCTTGGCGGAGGTGACACTGCAGGAAAAATGATTATGATAATTTCACCCGTAGTTCCTTTTATATATATGGAAATAATTCTTGAAGCAATAATAAAAGGCATGGGTATGCAGGCGTTTTCGTCGCTTAATTACCTTGCCGAATATGTTGTGAGAATAACTATCGTTCTGATATTGGTTCCGAGGATAGGTTTTTACGGTATCGCTGCATCTTATTATGCCAGCAATATCATCGGGAACTGTTCTCGATTCGTAAAGCTTCTGCGCACTACAGGAATGAAATTCGAGCCGCTCCGTCTTATTGCCGTTCCTGTAATTTATGTATATATGACAATGTGTCCTGCGCAGATATTGATGAATCTTACCGGAATCACACCCCAGAATATTCCGCAGATAGCAGTGTATACGGCATTGTGGGGAGCCGGATATTTTGTATTTTTCATGATCATGGGAAAAACAAGACTTTTCGACAAAAGAAATTATATTAAAATTGTTGAAAGTGCACAATAATCTGTTTTAAAAGTAATATGATATGTAGAAAAATTGAGTAAAGTATTGCAATTTGCTTAAAAAAGTATTATAATTATCAAGTACAGTGGTGTAAATTGCTGATACTGTAAAACTATTAACAAGGAGAAACTTAAAATGAAAGATTTCGATACCAACAAAGTAAGAAATATTGCTTTTGCCGGACATAACGGCTCAGGTAAAACATCACTTGCAGAGGCTCTTCTCTATAAGGCAGGGGCTTCTGACCGTCTTGGCAAGACTGCTGACGGTACTACTGTATGTGACTATGATCCCGAAGAGATAAAGAGAAAGATTTCAATTGGAACATCTCTTGCTTCCTTTAAATATAATGATTGTAAGATCAACCTTCTTGATACACCTGGTCTTTTTGACTTCGCAGCTGAAATGATAGAGGGAATCCGTGCTGCTGACACAGTAATGATCACTGTTTCTGCTAAATCTGGCGTAAAGATCGGCGCAAGAAAGGCTTATGACGAGGCAGTAAAGCAGGGTAAGTCAAAGATGTTTGTTGTAACTAAGATCGACGACAAAGACGCTAACTTCTTTAACGTTCTGACAGAGCTTAAAACTGTTTTCGGACCTACTGTATGCCCTGTTGTTGTTCCTGTTATCGGAAACGGAACAATCGTTGAGTATGTAAATCTTATCGAAATGAAAGCATATAAATATGACGGAAAGGGCAATCCTGTAGAAACTGAAATGCCTACTGCTGAAATCTCTGAGAAGATGGAATATCGTATTGAAGGTCTTATTGCTGCTGTTTCTGAAGCTGTTGCTGAAACTTCTGACGAACTTATGGAGAAATTCTTCGAGGGAGTACCATTTACTCAGAAGGAGCTTATCGACGGAATTCATGCGGGTATGAACAAGGGAATAATCACACCTGTTGTCTGCACATCTGCTTCTGATCTTTCAGGAATTGATATGCTTCTCAAAGAAATCGAACTTCTTCTTCCTGCACCTACAGAGGTTTATCCTGCTGAGGCTTACACTCCGTCAAAGGATGTAGTTGAGATATCATGCGATGATGAAGCACCTCTTTCTGCTTACATCTTCAAGACAATTGCCGATCCTTTCGTAGGCAAGATGTCAATGATCCGTGTTATGTCCGGTAAGCTTTCCTCAAACTGTGAAGTAGTAAATTCTGCTACTGGAAATACTGAAAAAATAGGCAAGCTCTATACTCTCTGCGGCAAAAAGCAGACAGAAGTAAGCTGTGCTTATGCTGGTGATATTGTCGTTGCTTCTAAGATTTCCGCTAATACAGGAAACACTCTTTCTGATGTATCAAGAATCGTAGAATTTGCTCCCATGGAATTCCCGAATACCTGTTACTCAATGGCTGTAAAGGCTAAAGCACAGGGCGATGAAGCAAAGATATCTACAAGTATCCAGAGACTTACTGAAGAAGATCCTACCCTCACATATATACAGGATGAGAATACAAAGGAACAGATTCTCAGCGGTCTTGGCGAGCAACATCTTGAAGTTGCAGCAGCTAAGCTCAGCGGTAAATTCGGAGTAAGTGTAAATCTTACTGTTCCGAAGATCGCATATAAAGAGACTATCCGCAAGAAGGTTAAGGTGGAAGGAAAGCATAAGAAACAGTCCGGCGGTCATGGTCAGTACGGTCATGTTTGGATTGAGTTTGAACCATGCGTAAGCGATGAACTCGTGTTTGAAGAGAGAGTATTCGGCGGAGCTGTTCCGAAGAACTACTTCCCAGCAGTTCAGAAGGGACTTGAAGATTCCGTAAAGAAGGGTGTTCTTGCTGGTTGTCCAGTTGTAGGACTTAAAGCAATCCTCGTTGATGGTTCATATCATCCTGTAGATTCGTCTGAAATGGCATTCAAGACTGCTGCTTCAATTGCATATAAGGAAGGACTCCGTCAGGCTGATCCTGTTATGCTTGAACCTATCGGAGAACTTAAGGTAACAGCTCCTGATGAAAACACCGGTGATATCATGGGCGAGCTTAACAAGAGAAGAGGCAGAGTTCTTGGTATGGAACCTGTATCACACGGCGTAACAATGATTCAGGCTGAAGTTCCTATGCGTGAAATGCATGATTTTGCAATGTATCTCCGTCAGGTAACAAGAGGTCTTGGATACTTCACATTTGAATTCGTAAGATACGAGCAGCTTCCTGCAAATCTTCTCGCTGAAGTGATCTCAGCTGTAAATTCCGAAGATTAATTACTTTCAGAGCAAGATTTATATAATTTTCTGAATATTTTTCAAATATGCAGCACTGCTGAATCTCGATATATCGTGATTCCGGCAGTGCTGCAAAAAAATCCGAAAATTTTTTGAAAAAATTTCAAAAAAAGGGTTGACAAATCAAAAACGTTGTGATATAATATAATAGTCGTCAGGGAAGAGAACCTGAGATAAAGAAAAAACGTGGGGGTTTAGCTCAGCTGGGAGAGCATCTGCCTTACAAGCAGAGGGTCACAGGTTCGAGCCCTGTAGTCCCCACCAATTTTCTGGCCCGGTAGTTCAGTTGGTTAGAACGCTAGCCTGTCACGCTAGAGGTCGTGAGTTCGAGCCTCATCCGGGTCGCCAATGCGGATTTAGCTCATCTGGTAGAGCGCCACCTTGCCAAGGTGGAGGTAGCGAGTTCGAGCC
>JAFTYF010000017.1 GCA_017461395.1 Ruminococcus sp. | reverse complement strand
GGTTAATCATGAATTCTACGAAACCTGCAGAAGTTACCTGTGTAGGAACCATCATAATGAGAAGAATAAATGTATATGAAATTTCCTTAAGCTTGAAGTCATATACATGGATACCATAAGAAGTAAGCGCTGAGAAGAATACAGTAAGAATAGTAGCACTACAAGTAATGATAGCACTGTTTCTGTAACCGATCAAAGGCTTGAATGCGTTCTTAGCATAGTCAAGTGTACGCATATTCTTAAAGTTAGTAGCGAAATAGTCACTGGGAATCAGTGTAAAACCGCTTGAAATTTCATTATTACTTCTTGTTGCATTGATAAGAAGTACATAAATAGGCAAAAGACAGATAATAGTAAGGATAACGAACCAGATAAAAAGTACTGTTGACTTGATTCTCATCTTGAGCATATAGTTATCTTTACCCTGTCCGTAAACAGACTTCATATCACTCATACGCCCAGACCTCCAAACTGCTTATTTTTGATCTTTGCCTGCTGTGCAAGCTTCTTACGCTGCTTTTTCTTAGCAATCGCATCCTTATCTCTGTTGAGATAGAATGTAACTGAACCAAGACACAGAGTAACAAGGAAGAGACATACAGATGCTGCACCTGAGTAACCATAGCTCGCATCAACAGATCCGAATGTATGGAATTTCTCGTAAATATAAACAGCAACTGTACGAACGTGCTCACTCGGATCGCTTCCTGCCTTACGGAAGAGGAAGGGAATATCAAACATCTGGAGACCACCGATCATAGATGTTACGAGTGTGTATACCATGATAGGGCTGAGGAGCGGGAGAGTAATCTTTCTGAATACCTGACCGCTGCTTGCACCGTCGATGCTTGCAGCTTCGAACAGTGAGGGATTGATACCCATAATACCTGACATGAGCATGATCATAGTGTTACCGAACCACATCCATGTCTGAATAAACATGATAACGAATCTCGGTTCCCATTTACCATTGATAAATCTGATAAAGTCATCGGAGTTTGTTGATTCAATATCCTCAACAACACCGAAACTATGTAAGATCTGGTTAAATGCACCGTACTTAGACTCAGAGCACAGTGAAAGGAAGAGTACAGCTACTGATGCAGCTGTGATAATATTTGGCATATACATGACTATCTTAAAGAAGCCCTTTCCAGGGATTTTAAGCATTGCATCTGTAAACCAAACAGCAAGTGAAAGAGACAGAATGATCTGAGGAATAAAGTTACCGAACCAGAGAATCAGAGTGTTCTTAAAGGACTGGCTAAAGAGCTCATGCTGCTGTGCAGTATTAACCTTTGCCTGCTCCGCCTGTCTGGCTGCCTTCTTTTCCTCAGCCGGAAGATCCTTGACCGAAGGATCCTTACCCTTGATGATATCATAATTAACCTCTGTCTCAAAAAGGATAGCCTTATAGTTATCGAATCCAACAGAATCTTCAACTGTTGTATCGTTACCATGGAAGCTAAGCACAAATGTGTTAATTAAAGGGTAGAATTGGAAAAAGAAATAAACAAGAAAAAACGGAAGAATAAATATATAGCCATATTTAGCATAGCTTATAGATTTAATTCTTCTCTGGGCTGCTGATGCCATAGCCACACACCCTCTCGTAAAATAGTTTTAAAATTATGAATAGCTGCCTGCAGAATCAATCCACAGGCAACTATCCTTAAATTAGTCAATTACTGAATCAACTGTTATATCAATTAAGCGAGCTCAGGGATTGCAGCAAATACGTCATCGTATACCTTGTTCTCTACATCGTCCCAAGAACCGCCCTCTGTGCAGTATACGTTTGTAACTGCGTCAAGGAACTTAGACTTGATTGTAGCATCGTAAGGTGTGATGAGATCCTTAAGATCAATACCAAGAACGCTGTCGTTAAGAACTTCGAAGTAGTTCTGACCACCGAGGTTGTCTGTAACGAACTTGTTGGGGTTCTCACCGTTGTCGATGATTTCCTTCATAGCGCTCATGTTGTTTACATACTCAGGCTTGCTGATAGCGTATTCCTTCATAGCAGCCTGATCTACAGCAGAGTTGAGGATGAAGCTCTGAGCTTCCTCAGCGTTGTCTGTAGCAGGATTTACAACGATCCATGTACCGCCCCAGAAGTAGCTGTCAGGACCCTGGCAGAGTGCCCAGTCACCGTAGGACTCAGAAGAAGCCTGGCCGAAGAATGCCTGCTCACCGAAGCCCCATGTAGATACGAAGTAACCCATGCAAGAGCCATCCTTACCAGCAGGGATCCAAGCGTCAGACCACTGGCTGTTGTGTGTTACGCCGCCGTTGTCCCAAAGTGTCTTAGCGTAGTCAGCGAATACCTTGCAAGAATCGTCGATTTCGAGGATTCCGTCAACAACCCAAGGAGTTGTTCTGTTAGCAGCAAATACCTGCCACATACCGCCGAGTGAGTCAGCGAATGCAACCTTACCGCCTGAAGCCTCAGCAACTTCTGTAGCAGCAGCAACGAAGTTGTCCCAGCCTTCAATCTTAGCCTGCATCTCTTCAGGTGTCTTAACGCCGAGGTACTGCTCTGCGAGGTCTGCTCTGTAAGCGAATCCGCCTGCAGCTGCCTGCCATGAAGCACCTACCATCTTGCCAGCGTTCTTACCAGCTGTAGCTCTACCGATTTCCTGTGTGTAAGCGAACTGATCAGCAAAGTTAGCGTCTGTGAATCCGAGATCCTCAAGAGCAGCTGTCTTTGTATCATCGTTGATGTATCTGAGTGCCCAGTCAGCTTCACAGAAGAATACGTCGAGGTCATCACCAGACTTGAAGAGGTTGTCATACTTTTCAGCAGCATCTCCACCGCCGCAGTCCATGTTTACGAAGTTAACCTTGCTCTTGTCATAGCCAGAAGCAGCTGTCCAAGCATCGATAAGTGCAGGAACGTCATCAGGGTTCCAAGCAACAACTGTGAATGTGTCACCGCCTGTACCAAGCTTTACAGCGCCAACTTCTGTGGAGTTAGCTGTGCCTGAAGGTGCAGGAGCATCTGTGGGATCCTCAGGAGCATCTGTAGGAGCATCTGTTGCCTCAGGTGCATCTGTAGGAGCATCTGTGGGAGCCTCAGTTGTCTTTGTGTCGTCAGCCTTTGATTCTGAGCTGGAGTCGTCCTTGCCGCATCCAACGAATGCTGTAGAAGCCATTGCAAGTGTAGCTACTAAAGCTAATGTTTTCTTAAGTGTGTTCATTAGAAATTTCCTCCTTAAATATGTATATTATACTCGATTTCAAGTATAATATGTTTGGATAATTTTTCCGCACCGGAATTTTTCAGACCACGCAAGTCCGGAAAATGTACTCTCCGTTTTCAGGATCCTACTTTACCGCTGCATTACAATAGACATTTAGTCAGTGTAATTTCAAGCAATCATGGAAAGTATCGCAGCAATGAGCTTACCCTCATCCACGACCCTTTTGTGCTACTTTCGCCAGAGTGCGGTTATAAACCCTAACATAATCACAGCATAAAGGCATAATTGCTTTTTGTAATATCAAATATACCTTATTTTTTTGTCAAAGTCAATGCTTTGTATCGTTCTTTAATATTTTTTGTGCGCACTGTACATTTTCAACAATGTTTTTTCAGTGATATTAACATAATTAATAACTCTAAAATTCATAAATTACAATTTGGTAACATCCCTTTTTTATTTATTATACAAAACCAGAAGCTTGATTTTATTGCTATCGCACATATCACAAAAGAATCCGTAAAAAATTATAGCATTTTTGCTCAATATTCTTAAACAATTCTCAATCTGCTCATACATTACTATTATTTCCTGATGAAATCTGCGTATATAATACCAGAATAAGAGTTGCATCTGACCCAGTAATTATTCCGTCGCCGTCATAATCAGCTAATTCAAGGGCTTTTCCGGTGAGATTTCCCTCCTGCTGTGAGGAAATCAGCGTATAATGTCTCAGAACCAGTGTTGCATCTGAACCTGTAATTATTCCGTCACCGTCAACATCACCCATAAGCATTTCCTCTGCTCCGGGTTCAAAATAGACGCTCTTTGAGGCAAAAGATGTGTCCGTTGCAGAATATCGTACAGCAATTTTTGTTCCGGCTTCGTATTTCGCAGAAATATCCCAAACAGAATTGATATAATTCAATATTGCAACACTGTCAGGCACATTCATTCGCTCTTTCATTACATTCTCAAACTGCTCAGTATCAGAATAACCCCATTTTCCGGCAAGCTCGCCGATAGAATTATAAGTTCCTCCTGCCGGCGCTGCGATCTCAAAGCTGTAGTCACTAATAGTACAGATATCTCCGTTTACCGTATACTCAGGAAGTTTTTCCGGAGCCGCCGGAGCTTCCGGTATCTCAAAAACTGCCGGAATGCTTGAAAATTTCCCATTTCCTGCCGATATCTTAAGTGTGACTGTCTCCCCGGGAATTACAGCAAACGCCTTATTCATCACCATGCCGGAATTTATCCATGTTCCGTCAAGCAGACGATCAGCGGCGCTTACAAAATCACTGTCTGTCGGATCACTTTTTATCGAATATTTGAGGAGCTCTGCCGTTTCATTCGGGATGAATCCGAGTGTTTCAAAGTAATAATTCAGCTCCAGATCAGGAAGCTTATTTCTTTCCGGAAGCACATATTCAATTCTGTCCTCCCCTAACGAAACATATACTGTCTCTCCGGCACGGTCTCCTATATAGGAATTATTAATAATCTCCTCTCCGTCAGCATCATATACATAATCTGCACCGGTATATTTAATCGTTTCCTTCTCCAGATCAATCTCAACAGGAGATTTTTTTATAATAAGGTGTACCTCGTTGTCAAGGCTATTCTCTTTCGACAATTCAAAGATGATATCAGTTTCGCCGTAACCTATCTCAATATTACCAGTAAGATCATATTTCTCGATTTTTTCGCCGTTCATGAGGATATCAGCATCTGTTACAGGATAAAGCCGCAGATCTGTGTCAGTTCCGTCCAGTTCAATAACATATTCGCTTTTGCTTATCCGCTCCGCTTTCTTTGTATCGGTCATGCGTTCTGCATTTGTAATGTAACACAGCTCAAAGAACTGCGCAGCCGCCGGCTCGTATGTACGCTCCGTGAAGCTGAATCTGTCTGACGTTGCAGAAACGGTCATTTTTTCTGTAACGGAAATCGGCTCAGTATAAGGAAGGTATTCGCTGCCGTTCACGGATACAAATATCTCTCCGCCGCCGGAAGTACTGAGTTCTACAGTCTCATCAGCCGGAACCTCGCCGGAAATGTGAGAAAATTTCACATCAGCCGTACTGCTTCCGAAAGCCTTCATTGATATGTTTCCGGAAATTATTTTCAGATCGCTGGTTTCAAAGATACCTTTATAAGCGTTAAGAAGCTGCTGTGCCTCCTTAAGAAGCGCCGTATCCGTTTCAAGAAGTCCATCAAAAAGCTCAGCTTCAAGATTTTCCAGCAGCATTGCTTTTTCCTCGTCGTTATATTCATATATCTCGCAGCCTGTATCGCCCCAGTGAATACCGTCAGGACTGTAAAGGCTCTCATTTTTTCCGGTATTGGCTTCAATTCTTTCCTTTGAAGTGAAGTTTCCTAAATCAAAAACACTTCCGTTTTCTTTATTTTCCGCATACAGACTCGTCTCAACCGGAATAACAAACGGTGTATCAGGGCAGTAAAGCTTCACTACCACGCTGAAATTTCCCGGCTCAACGTAAACGCTTTCATCAAGCTCAATCGTATGATATCCATTATATCTGCTAACTCCCGAAGCTGCTGTCTTTCCTGTGCCAGACGTAGGATCTGCAGGATCCTTCAGACCGCTGTATACCGTGACCTCATACTCAGTTCCCGGCGCAGTAAAGTACGTTGATATCGCTTGTATTTCCTCTCCTGCGGCGGAATCAAACACATTCGCCATGTATGAGGGAAGTGTTTCTGATGCATCCATATGAGCCGACATCGTGTTTGTATACACAAACGTATCATGCTGATGGATGTTTTCATAATTCTCCTTATCACCAAGATCAAACACTCCGAAATCAACAAGAGATTTGTCGTAGTAGGATATCCAGAAATATCCCTCCTCGCCAAAATGAGCTCCCCAGCTGTTCTTTACTAACCAGCCGCCATCGCCCTCCGGTGAATTTCTGAATTTTTTCGCCGGAATATTATCATCCCAGCCGCATATAGTTACCGCATGATCGGCAAAACGAGGCGGTCTCTGAGAATTGGATGTCTGATAGCTATAGCTGAAATTTGTTGACTGATCGCTGTGGAACGATACATCTACGCCCTGACCGCTGTAGACAAATCCTTTTATAATGCTGTTAATATCATCAAAATTCGATCTGTCATAGTTATAATCAAAGATATACGCGTTTTCAAGGTGATAATCGCTGTCAGCTTTAAGCCCGTCAAGCTTTCCTTTATCTTCAAGCGCCGAAAGATCGCCATAGGGCATTTTTTCCTCATACACAGGACCTATCCACTGTGCCCAGAGATTCGAAACGGCATAAACATTTCCGCCAGCATTAAGAATATCATCAGTTTCATCAGATCCTGCATCTATCTGATCATCGCCGTAATATGCAAAATATGCTGTGTGAAGCTCTGAAAGATCAACCGACGGATCACTTTCAAGGATTCCGCTTTCTGCGCTCGCTGCTGAAGAATGTGCCCAGCAGGTTCCGTATGCACCCTGATTCTTCACGCTTGTCATGCCTGACGCTTCACGAAGATCAAACGCTGATGGCATGGCAGATCTTCTGCTGTACGCTGATACTCCGGACAGAAATTCACGGGGAGCCATTGGCTCAATAGTTCTTCCGTGACCGTCAGGTACATAAGTGAATTCCGGAAGTGCCATTGAAAACGACGGAATATCCGTATTTCCCGCCGATACAGCACTTTCGTCCAGCATTTTAACAGCGGTGCCTGAAGCCGCTGTTAAACAGAATGAAGCAGATACAGATATCGCTGAAACCGCAGATATCATTCTTTTTAATATCAAGTTCATGTTATTCCTCCCGTACATTCATATATTACAATTATATCATAATTTTTGTGACTTGTAAATAAAAATCATTTAAAGTTGTCACAGGACTCCGCTGTAAAGAATATAATATCATAAGAACTGGAGGGAATTTTCATGAGAAAAAGAAAGCACTGTAAAAAACAGCTCCGCACTGTAATCGGAGCCGTAATTTTTATTTTTATCATTGTTCTGCTTTTCATATGTATCATAAAAACGGACAAAGCTCTGCGGCCGGCTGCCGCTGTACAGGCAGAACACTTCGCACGGACGACCGCCGAAAAGGCTGTATCAGAATCTGTTGCTGAATATCTCGACGAAAATGAGTTTACATACAGCGATTTCGCCGCCGTACTTTACGACGAAAACGGAAATCCGGTATCAATCGAGGCTATTCCGGCAAATATCAACAGAGTACAGTCCGAGCTCACACTGCTGATACGCAAAAAATTCAGCCAGATGTCAGATTCAAGCCACCGCATACCAGCTGGTTCACTTACCGGTTCATATATGCTCGCCGGCAAAGGTCCAGATATAAAAATCAGGATATGTCCTGCGGAAAAAATCTCTGTTCAGCTGAAAAGCAGATTCGACAGTGCCGGAATCAATCAGACATCTCACCGGATATCAGCCGTTGTACGTGCACAAGTAAAATCTTCCCTACCCGTTTATTCCTTTGATACTGAGGTTGAATTTGAATTTCTGCTCGCTGAAACTGTTATCATTGGCGAGATTCCGGACTTTGCCAGATATTCATGGAGTGAAATATAAAGGCGGTCAGATAAAACTGACCGCCTGTAAAAATCATGATTATTCAACAGTAACGCTTTTTGCGAGGTTTCTCGGCTTATCTACGTCATATCCCTTAGCTACGGACACATAATATCCAAGAAGCTGAAGCGGAATAACTGACAGGCTTCCTGCAAAATGAGGATCAGTATGAGGAATATAAACCGTAAAATCAGCTGTATCCTCCATGCTGTAATTACCGTAGGTGGTAAGTCCCATAAGAGAAGCTCCGCGGCTCTTTACCTCAACCATATTGCTGACTGTCTTTTCGTAAAGATCCTGCTGTGTAAGCACGCCGATTACAAGGATTCCGTCCTCGATAAGGCTGATAGGTCCGTGCTTAAGTTCTCCGGCAGCATATGCCTCAGAATGTATGTAGCTGATTTCTTTCATCTTGAGGCTTCCTTCAAGGCTGATCGCATAGTCGATACCTCTGCCGATGAAGAATGCATCCTTTGAACCGGCAAGCTTATTTGCAAACCACTGGATACGTTCCTTATCTTCAAGAACCTTTTCGATCTTATCGGGAATTGTATTAAGCTCATTCAGCATTTCATTGCATTTTTCTTCGGAAAGTTCTCCTCTTGCAACAGCAAACTGCATAGCAAGAAGATATCCGGCAATAAGCTGTGTGCTGTATGCCTTTGTAGTTGCAACGGAAATTTCGGGACCAGCAAGAGTATAGAATACATTATCAGCTTCACGAGCGATAGACGAACCGACTACATTTACGATTCCAAGAGTTTTTATTCCCTTTTCCTTTGCCTCTCTGAGAGCGGCAAGACTGTCAGCCGTTTCGCCTGACTGGCTGATTATAATAACAAGACTGTCCTTTGCCAGCGCCATCTTTCTGTAACGGAACTCAGATGCAAGCTCAACTCTTACAGGGAGAGAAGTGAGATCCTCGATTACATACTGCACTGCCATTCCCACATGATATGCAGAACCGCAGGCCACAATATATATCTGGCTGATCTTCTGCATTTCCTCATCGGTAAGACCAACCTCGCTGAAATCTATTTTTCCGTCTTTTACAACAGAATTGATAGTATCTCTTACTACCTTCGGCTGCTCATAGATTTCCTTAAGCATAAAATGCTCATAGCCGCCCTTTTCAGCTGCCTCAGCATCCCACTTGATCTCGACGAGATCCTTTTGAATTTCCTCACGGTCGATATTATAGAAAGTTGCCTTTCCCTTTTCAAGTCTTGCAATCTCCATATTTCCGATATAGTATACATTTCTTGTATATTTAAGAATTGCCGGAACATCAGAAGCAACGTATGTCTCGCCGTTTGAAATTCCGATAATCATAGGGCTGTCCTTGCGGGCTGTGTAGATCTCACCGGGAAAATCCTTAAACATAACGCAGAGTGCATATGAACCTCTGATACGGATCATTGCACGGCAGATAGCGTCAACAGGACCGAGATTATACTTCTTATAATAGTAATCGACAAGCTTGACAGCAACTTCTGTATCGGTCTGTGAATTGAACTCATAGCCTCGCTTCAGAAGCTTTTCTTTCAGCTCATGATAATTTTCGATAATTCCATTATGAACAGCGATAACGTTTGAATCATCACTGCTGTGCGGATGAGCATTAAGTGTAGACGGCTCTCCGTGCGTAGCCCATCTTGTATGACCAATTCCGCAGTTTCCGCCGACAGCATTTCCATTATCCGTCATATTTTTAAGAACAATAAGCTTTCCTTTAGCCTTAACTACTTCTGTTTCTCCATTTTCATCCAGAACTGCTATTCCGGCGGAATCATATCCTCTGTATTCCAGCTTTGAGAGCCCGTCAAGAAGTATGGGTGCTGCCTGTGAAACACCTGTAAAACCAACAATTCCACACATAATCTTTTCCTCCATTTATATAAAGACTGATTTTTTTGTTTGAATATACAACTTTATTATACAACAAATATAATAGCTTTGTCAATAATAACTTATATTTTTTTCTCAGCGTTTTTTTCTCAGCTGCGGCAAGAAACTTCTGCAATACGATTTATAAAGTATAGTCAGATTATAATCATACATCACGAATATGATATCTGCGGCGGCAAGCAGTATAAATCCGCCATATTTTCCGAAATCGCCCATTTCATCAAGCATCTGATCAAGTCCGAAGATATATACGGTCACCAAAAAATACGCAATTATGCAGACATTAAAGATGATGAACTTCACTGCACGGCGCAGAAATCTGAACCGTATTTTCCCAAGATACATTCGGAGTATCGGATAATGCCCGAAAAACATAATGAACAGCAGTGCCGCTTCCTTATCAAAAGTAATTAGAAGTGACAGCAGACTTACAGATATGTAGGTAAGCAGAGCCCAGCTCCGGCTAACCTCAATGGCGATTATCATCATCAGTACTCCGGCAATCATAGGAAAAACTATATACAGCGGTGCAATGATACCTGCCAGAAACATGGTCAGGAGGCAGAGCGCTGATACTATGCCGCCCAGTGCCACACGATAGCTTACATCGTTCATTCCGTCAGCACCTTCTGTTTACGTCAGAGGATTTTTTAGCGTGCTGAATATGATATGCCACCATCGACAGCAGCTTATACGGCGCAAAACGCTGACCAAAAGCACATACTTTTGCTGTAAGACCAGGAACTGCAAGAAGATTTCCGGCAAATGCCTTTTTCAAAGCGTATTCAGCAGCATAATCTGCCGTAATCGGCTTTGCACTGAAATTCACTCCTGCACGGCTGTTGAACTGTGTGTCAACAGGTCCGGGACAAAAAACAGTAATGCTTACATTAGATTTTTCACGGCGAAGCTCCTCGTGAATGGCCATCGATAATCTCAGTACATAATTCTTTGAAGCATAGTAGCCAGACATCAGCGGGCCGTGCATAAAGCCTGCCACAGATGCAACATTCAGAATTATTCCTCTGTTTCGCTTTCTGAAATCACGCAGAAAAAGCTTCATCAGAATGTGAACAGCAGTGATGTTTACATCTATCATTTCAAGCTCGCTGTCAAGGTCAGTATCTACGAATTTTCCGAAAACTCCGAAGCCGGCATTATTCACCAGCATATCAATATCACGATCTTTACAGAATTCATAAACTCCGTAAACATCCTTCCTTTTGGATAGATCAGCGGCAATTATCTCGGTATTTCCGAGGCGGTTCTTCATTTCCGCCAGAACATCCTCATTCCGCCCTGTAAGAATTAGCTCCCAGCCTTTTTCACTGAGCTTTTCAGCTATTTTTTTTCCTATACCGGATGTAGTTCCTGTTACAAGTGCTTTCATTTCGATTTCCTTTCTTCCGGCGGTGTTACCAGTACGTCAAATAATTTTTCATCATCCATGCTGTCTATTCCAAAAAGGAAAAGTATCTGCTCATAATCTGACGGATCAATAAAATCCTCAACATATCCCTCCATATACTCCGGAGCAACAACGTCTATCTCGCTGTAGTGCTGCGTCAGAAACGGTACGAAGCAGTCGGCAAAGCTGTCCTTTATCACAAGAAGCCGGCGCTCATTGTTTACCGTTGTCCGTATCTTTACAAGCGGACGCTTTTCACCGAGATACATATCATACATATCGTCTGAATCAAGAAGCGATTTGTCGTACAACTCGCCCGAAAAACTCTTCATATCATTGTCGCATCCGGTACAGCTGATTATATTTGCTCCGTCCGGATATCTGTATATGTCGATTATATCCGGCTTAACATCTGAATAGAAGGTTCTTGCATAGAGATTCCCCTTAAAATCATCAGCAACATGATCTATAGTGTACTTATCATACGCAGTAGGGCTGAATCCGAGCTTCTGTATGACCGTTCTGTAAACGCAGTATGCACCGTAACTCGTCCATTTTGTATCACTGCGGTAGTAGATATAATTTTCATTCAGCATTTTGAGAATATTATATGCATCTATCTCACGGATATTCCCGTCAAGCTCGCTGTAAAGACTGTTTATCTGCATACTTTCAGTATTATTACGAAGATACTCCGGCAGATAGCTGTCGTATACGCCCGTCGAGGTCGGAACAGCTGCAAAATATGCCGTCCCCTTATATCCGGAACAGAATTCATTGATGATACGGGCGTTTTTCTTCATTGAGCCTCTGTCAGATATTCCGGCGTCGAGCAGCATTTTCTTATCCACATATACGCCGTTTACTATATTTTCTGTAAAAGACGATCTCAAGCCGGAATCAACTGCGATCATGCGATCCCGTGCCGGAAAATTGATTAAAATACATTCTGAAAGATATTTTCCGAAGCTCCCGTTCATGATACCTGAAACGGAAACCGTCTTTTCCTTGTCTATCTTACTTCCGTATATCGGATCACTGCTTCCTTTTCCGAAGAAGATGAAAAGCATTACAGCCGATATATATATCAGCATAACGACTGCGGTTATCCTGCTGACTGCATTTTTCATAGCTTCCTCCTTTTTACATCCTGAGCAGAAGCAGCTCTGAGCTTCCGCGATACGAAATCAGAACAGTACAGAGAATCATCATGGAAAGTATTATCACCGGCGACAGTGCTGTAACGACGTTCTGTACCTTTTTTCTGCGTGAACGCACCGTGATGTTTCTGAAAAAACTTGTAGCTGAATACATACTTACAATAAGTATGAGCACATATGATTTCAGCAGATACAGCGACTGTGTATCAGCAAGGATCCTGTTTCCGCCGAGCATGGCAAACAGATATTTCATAGAGTATGAAATTCCTCCGCCCGTCATGAATACCGAGCATACCACTGCTAAAACAAATGTATAGAGCAACCCTGTTATCTGAAGCTGCTTTTCTTTGATAAAACGTGTTTCCAAAACAACGGCTGCACTCCATATAAATCCAGCTGCAGCGCCGCCTATATCAAACGTATACCAGAAGCCGAACAATCCTCCGGCTGCGATAAGTGCTGTATCCTTGCATATTCTTTTTTTGCAGACCGTTGAAATCGGCTTTGCAATATATCGTCTGAACCACTGCGATACCTGCATATGCCATCGTGCAGTGAAGCATCGCACGTTAGGACTGAATACGGGGTAATTGAAGCTTTTCGTTATTCTGAAGCCAAAGCAGCATGATATTCCTGAACCCATGTCAGAAAGTCCGGATATAGTGAAATAGAGGCAAAGAAGATATGAAACTGCTCCGAGCCACGCGGTAAGTGCCGGCATTTTTTCGATATCAGCACCAGCCGCCGCACTATAAAGAGCATAAAGACTGTCAGCTGCAATAACCTTCTTCGCAAAGCCCTTCACAAAAAGGGAAAAGCCTGTTCCAATATCATAAAGCCCGCTGGAACGCCTTCGGAGCATTTTCCGGAATTCTGAATATCGCACCAGAGGTCCCATGATAAGTCTTGGAAAGAACATGATATATAAAGCAAAATACACGATATTTTTTTCCGGTTCTGTTCTGCCGCTGTACACATCCGCAAGAGTTCCGACAGCCGACAGAGTAAAAAAGGATATGCCGATCGGGAAGAATTCCTTCGGAATCGCCAACAGTTCCCTGTAGGTGCTGAAAAAATCACTCCGGAATATAAATATTACCGATATATCAAGCACAAGCGCCAGTATCAGGATGCTTCTGGAAATCCCTTTGTTTTTCCTGAATTTTCCGATAAAATGACAGGCAATATAATTCAGCGCAGTATATGCCGCCATGAAAAGAAGATATCCTGTACCGTTCAATCCGCAGAAAATCATGCTGAGTACAAGAAGCGAAATATTCCGGTATTTTTCCGGAGTAACATAATATACAAGCAGAGAAATCGGAAAAAAAACATATATGAACAGCAGACTGCTATATATCATTGAATTCCTCCTTTAGCTCTGTAATACACTGTTTAAGTTCATCAGCGGTCATCATTGTATTAAGTACCTCAACAAGGGATGAAGCTGACATAACCGACGGAAGTCCGAGACTTTTCTGAAGATTTTCACGCAGAAATCTGCTGTTTTCTGCGCCGCTGAGTCCGAGTTCAAAAAGAGTCAGCTTTGATATATCACCCTTGCAGGTGCTTTCCGATGCGGTTATTCCTGCCTTTTCAAATGCATCAAGAAGAATATCGGCATCCACACCTTCAACACCAAGCTTTCCCTCAGCCGACGGCTTTTCCTTGCGCTTTTCCTTGCCGAGGATATCAGGGATATACACATTACGGATATCTCCGCCGTTTACAGCTCCCTTAATATAGCCTCTTATTTTCCTGCCGGCACTGTCGGAATCAGTGAGAATTATTATTCCCGTCGTTGAAGCATAGTATCGTATCAGCTCCAGCTTTTCCGTATCTTTGAAAATTCTGAAGCCGTTTGTGACTATTATTATTCCGTCTATTATTGACGACAGCTTGATCTTGTCATATTTTCCTTCGACGATCACAGCCTGATTTATTCTTATCATAATATCACCGTTAGTTTTTCAGTGCAAGCATTTTTGCAACTGCCTGTTCAAGAACGATTTTTTCATCTCCGCCAGTCGAATTGAGCGTCATTGCCGTATCACGGAGTATGGCAAGACAGCTTCTCAGCCGCGCAATACTTATCCGTGACGGAGAACGGTACATTTTCTCAATTATAAATGAACGGCTGAAATAACCGAAATCCTGAACGATCTCTGATACGCTGTGTCCGGACTGTTTTGCCGTCAGGACACGATACATATCAAGGAATGAATTGGTAATGCTTGCAAGAACAGATCCTCTGTTATCCTTTGACTGCATAAGCTCATCAAGAGCCTCAAATGCCTGTTTTCCGTCAAATGCCGCAACTGAATCGGCAAGTCTGAATACAGTCACACCGCTCTGCCTGTGAACCATAGAATCTATCATCTCATAAGTAATTTCCCTGCCATGAGCATAGGCGCAGAGCTTATCCGTTTCGTTTTCAGCAGCAAGAGGATCACACAGACAGCGTTCAGCTATCTCACGGGCATTGTCAAGGGAAATAGCTCCGCCCCGTGACGAAACAGCCGCCGCAATATCCTTTGCAAGCTCCTGAGGTGTTTTGAGAGAAAAACAGATCACAGCACCGTTTTTTGCTATAACATCTGCAATTTTTTTATTCTTGTCGGCGATAACACGGCTTTTTGTCTTGTATTCAAACTTCGTCTTGACATCAAATCCGGTAACATTCATGATGATTATCGTCATGGGAGGAACGCTCTTGAGAATTTCAACAAGCTGCTTTGTGATATCCTCACGCTGCTCCTCGCAGTTAAAATCATTTATCAGGATACAATTGTACTCTGCCATCATGGGCATCATTTCCGTAAGATCACGCAATTCCGGAATATCAAGCTTTTTTCCATTGAGGCGGCTGAGTGCAAAGTCCTCGTTGTCTCCAACAGCCGTTTTTATTATCAGGGATGTGAGCTTTTCAACGCCGCTGACATCCTCGCCGTAGATATAGTACAGATTGTGCAGCTCGCCCTTTCTGAGCTGTGTTTTTATTGTTTTTGCATCAGTATATGCCATTACAGCCTCCTGAATTCATATGTGCCGTCCTCAGACAGCTTTAACTCAAAATTGTTTACTCCAAATTTTTCTTCCTTGTCTATCAGAATATCCTGCGGCAATATTTCTCCGCTTACAACAAATGATTTCTTCTTTCCGGAAGAAGCAATTGAAATCTTAGTTCCGCAGAAATCAACAGAGAGACTCTCCTTCTTGAAAATGAGCTCCAGCTCCTCGTCCGAAAAGCGTATTTCTTCACCAACATTAACAGCTTTACTGCCGGCAGAAAACAATTCTTCTCCAGAGTACCATTCCCCAACCTTTATCGGATCAAGCTCCGATATGTATGCGGAATACTGCGAGGGTTCGTTTTCAGCAAACAGAACGCTGTCTGCATAGGATATTCCATTTTCTGTCAGGTATTTTCTGACATACACCGGACTGTTATAGTAACCGCTGACATCAAATATTCTTGTAGTTCCTTTGTATGATATTACTGCCGCTGTATTACTTCCCTTTCCGAGAAGTGCTATTCTGAGTGAATTTTGTGCAGATCGTTCAGTAATTGCAGCGATTATCATAACTCCGCAGAATACCGCCGCCATTGCGCCTGCCGTAAGCGCCCTGTTATCATGAACGATTTGCAGCACAACAACTACAGCTGCAAGAGCAAAAATGATTTCTGCTGAATTTTCTCCGCAGCTGTTGAAATATGTCAGCCCGCTTTCAGACAGTATATCTGATATATCAAGCACAGGATTCAGAAGAAGCTCAGCGACACCAAGTACGGGAAGTATTCCGCCGGTCATAACAAAAACTGTTCCAATAATGAGCGCTCCTGAGCATAAAGGCAGAAGCAGCAGATTCGTCACCGGAGATATCAGCGAAGTTTCCCCGAAATATTTTATCGTCAGAGGAAAGATGCACATATTTGTGCAAACCATTATTAAAAAGCTTCTGACTATGCTGCTTCCAGTGAAATTCTTTGTCATGTATGGTCCGAATACACCAATCCCGAAGGTTGCTGTGACAGATAAAAGAAATCCGCTGCTGTATACCACAAAAGGATTGGCAATGCAGATAACAAGAACAGCTCCGGCAAGTGAATTAAAGGTATCGCTCTGCCGTCTGAAAATCTTCGCAGAATAGGCAAAATCTGCCATTATCAAAGCTCGTACCGCAGAAGCAGGCCACTCTGCCATAGTAATGAAAACAATAAGCAGTACATTCATCAGTATGAACGGAATGATTTTTCCAAGCCGGAGTCTGCTTAAAACTGCCATGATCATTACAGCTATCAGAGAAACGTGAATTCCCGAAACTGCCATGACATGGCCAACACCGCTCCGATAGAGATTGGTCCTCATATCCGGATCAAAACCTCTCTTTTCGCCGAACACCATTGCCCCGAGAAAATATCCGGTTTTTCCGTCCATGCTGCTCCGGAATCGTGACAGCATTTCCTCACGGTAATTCATCAAGGCGTTTTTGAGCTTTCTTGAATGTGTCCGTTCCACGCTGACGCTCTCAGGATAATCGACACTGAGGAAAATCTTCTCCGCCATATAAACATCCTTGTTTTTGAATACATAATCGTTGGTATGCTCAGAAAATCCACACGACTTAAGGTGAAGTATATCGCCGTATTCCGCATCAAGTCCGCTGCCGAGATATGTTACTTTTACGTCAGTAATGCCATTAAGCTCTCCTTCAAGAGTATATAATGATAAATCTCCGGCATAACTTTCGATGCCCGTTATTTCTCCGCTGAAATCACCTGTACTTCCGGAAAATGAAACAATTCTGTCATAGCAGAAATGTCTGTATCCCGCTGATACAGCGAAAGCAGCAGCAAAAAATACCAAAAGCAGTATCAGATCTTTTCCTCTGATTCCACCGGCAAGTATAAGAAGCGCCAAAAGAAGGAAAATAACGGCGGATGTTATCCCTGTAAAAAATGAAGCGAAAAACAATCCTGCCAGATAAGCCGCAGCAGCACCAATCATTTTCCGCTTCATGATAATTCACACCTTATTTGAAGAATAAAGGCAGCTTTTCAAGGAAGGTTATATCTTCTCTGTCAGCTGCGTCGCCCTCTGCAAGAACAGCAGCTTTTCCTGCTATTTCGCCGCCGGCAGCCTCTGTAAGCTTTACCAGAGCCGCAATGGATTCTCCGGTGCTTATTACATCGTCAGCAAGAAGCACACGCTTTCCCTTGAGCATTGCCGCCTTCTCCTGAGAGAGATAAAGCGTCTGCTCAGCGGCAGTTGTAATTGATTTTACAGTAACCGAAACAGGCTCGGTCATATAAAGCTTGACGGATTTTCTTGCCACAACATAGGGCTTTCCGGACTGTCTTGACATCTCATATGCAAGCGGGATTCCCTTTGATTCTGCTGTGAGGATAACATCGAAATCCGGACATTTTTTCAGCAGTTCTTCTGACGCTGCTACAGTAAGCTCTGTATCGGAGAACATAATAAATGCCGCTATATCAAGCTTTTCATTGAGCGGGCAGAGAGGGAGTTTCCTCTCCAGCCCTGCTATAGTCATTTTATAGAAATCCATAACCTGTCTCCTTATTCGGTCTTTCCGAGTGATTCAGGGCCCCATCCCATTTTAACTCCGGCAAGGAGATGGAAGTGAAGATGCTTTACAGTCTGACCTGCATCATCGCCGCAGTTGGTAATGATACGGTAGCTCTCGATACCCTCAGCCTTCGCGATCTTTGCAGCAGCTTCAAATATCTTTGCAACTACAGAGGAATTCTCCTCCGTTATCTGATCTGCTCCGCTGATATGTGTCTTGGGGATAATGAGATAATGTACCGGCGCAATGGGAGCAATATCCTTGAAACAGAATACATATTCATCCTCATACACCTTTGTGCTCGGAATATCTCCGTCAACTATTTTACAGAATAAGCAATCCATATTAAACACTCCTTAGCCTATAAATTCCTTAGCAATCGACTTGAACGACATAAGTGCCTCATCGACCATGTATGTTTTTCCGACACCAGCCATAGCGCTGTCAGGACGTCCGCCGCCCTTTCCGCCGGTGATAGCAGCAACTCTCTGTACAATTTTTCCTGCATGAGCACCTTTTTCAACAGCTTCGGCATTACATACGCAGTAGAAGGTTCCCTTTTCGCCGTCAACTCCGGCAAACATTGCGATAACAGGCTCTGCCTTATCCTTTGCGCCGTCACCGAGTTTTCTGAGAGCGTCAGGAGTAACTCCGGTCATCATAGCGGAAACTACCTTTACTCCGTTAATGTCCTCTGCACCATCGAATATTGCAGCAACCTTTGCATTGGCGATCTGCTGTGTAAGACTTTCGATCTTCTTGTCTTTTTCCTTCATTTCAGCAGCCGTAGAAGCACACTTTTCAGGAAGCTCAGCAGGATTTGAAACCTTAAGTGCCTTTGCAGCACGAAGAACTGTATTTTTATATCCGTTGAGAAGTTCAAGTACTCCGGCACCTGTAACAGCTTCAATTCGGCGAACGCCGGCAGCTACAGAGCTTTCGGAAACAATCTTGAAAAGTCCTATCTGTGAAGTATTTGATATATGTGTACCGCCGCAGAATTCAATTGAATTGTTAGCTGTCACAACTCTTACGGTATCGCCGTATTTTTCACCAAAAAGTGCCATAGCTCCGAGCTTTCTTGCATCGTCAATGGACATTTCCTTCATAGTAACTTCAATTGCACTGAGGATATCTGCATTTACGAGTTCCTCGACCTTAGCGATTTCCTCCTCGGTCATTGCGCTGAAATGGTTGAAGTCGAAACGGCAAGCCTTTTCGTTTACAAGCTGTCCAGCCTGATGAACGTGATCACCGAGAACCTGACGAAGCGCATACTGGAGAAGGTGAGCAGTTGTATGGTTTCTCATAATGGAAAGACGGCGATCCTTTTCAACCTGTGCAAGAACCTTATCGCCCTTTGAGATACTTCCCTGTTCGATAGTAGCCATATGGAGGAAGTGTCCCTCAGATTTGATAGTGTCATCAACAGCAGCAATGCTTCCGCCGTCAATAAGCACACCTGTATCTCCTACCTGACCGCCTGATTCTGCGTAGAACGGAGTAATATCGAGAACTATAACAACATCGTCGCCTTCAACAGCGTTTTCGATCTCAATGCCGTTCTTGTAGATTGCAAGAACTTCAGCGTCCTTCACCTCAAATGCGGTATATCCTGTGAAAACAGTATTCGGAACGTCAATTTTTATGCTGTTGTCAGCCCATGATGATCCTGCCTTTGCAAGGTGATCTGCCTTTGCAAGGTTGCGCTGTTCAAGAGCAAGCTCCTTGAAGCGGTCAACATCGACATCAAGTCCCTTTTCCTCGCATATCTCAATAGTAAGGTCGATCGGGAAGCCGTATGTATCAGAAAGTCTGAAAGCGTCATCGCCGGAAAGAGTATTTTTCTTTTCAGCAGCAAGCTTTTCCATATACTGGTTGAGAAGCTCAGTACCCTTGTCAATTGTCTTGGCAAAAGCCTCCTCCTCAACGCCGATAATCTTTTTGATGTAGTCTCTCTTTTCTGCAAGCTCAGGATATGCACCGGCATTTTCGTCGATTACAGTATCAGCAACTTCGCAGAGGAAAGGCTTTGTAATGCCTAAAAGTCTGCCGTGACGTGCAGCACGTCTGAGAAGACGTCTGAGAACATAGCCTCTGCCTTCGTTGGAGGGCATGATTCCATCGCCGACCATAAAAGTTGTGCTTCTGATATGATCTGTGATAACACGGAGAGAAACGTCAGTTTTAGCGTCAGTTTTGTATTCAACTCCGGCAAAGCCTGAAATATGCTTCATTATCTTCTGAACGGTATCAACCTCGAAGATATTGTCAACGCCCTGCATTACGCAGGCAAGACGTTCAAGTCCCATACCGGTATCAATGTTCTTGCTTTCCATTTCTGCGTAATTTCCGTTGCCGTCGCTGTCGAACTGGCTGAATACGAGATTCCATATCTCGATAACACGGTCGCAGTCGCTTGCCTGTTCAAAGTTCTCAAAAGGACCATAAGCCTCTCCACGGTCGAAATGGATCTCAGAGCAGGGACCGCATGGACCTGAGCCATGCTCCCAGAAGTTGTCCTTCTTGCCAAGACGGATGATTCTGTCCTTCGGGATGCCGATATTTTTCATCCAGATCTGTTCAGCTTCATCATCGCTTTCAAAAATGGTGATCCAGAGCTTTTCAGCCGGAATTTCAAGTGTCTTTGTCAGGAATTCCCATGCCCATGCAATAGCCTCCGGTTTGAAATAATCGCCGAATGAGAAGTTGCCGAGCATTTCAAAATATGTACCGTGACGAGCTGTTTTTCCTACGCTCTCGATATCGGGAGTACGGATGCACTTCTGGCAGGTAGTTACTCTCTTGTTGGGCGGAACAGCCTGTCCGAGGAAATATTTTTTCAGAGGTGCCATACCTGAGTTGATAAGAAGAAGGCTCTTATCACCCTGCGGAACAAGTGAAGCGCTTGCCATTCTCGTATGGTTCTTGCTCTCAAAGAATGAAAGATATTTTTCACGAAGATCATTTAATCCGGTCCATTGCATATTTGATTACTCCTTAAATTTAATTAAAAAAGCCCCGCCGCAAATGGGACGAAGGCTCTCGTGGTACCACCCAAGTTCAAAGGAAAAAATCCTTTCTCGTTTTCCTTAACGCAGAAAAAACGCTGCGGTTTTCCGCAGAAGCTCAGGGGCAGCACCCATCTTAAGTGTAAAAGCTCGCACCAGCCGCTTTCTCTCTGAAACACCTTGCAGACAGTCAATCCCGTCAATGCTATACATTTTTATTATATCACATTTTCTGGAAATGTCAATGCTTTTTGCGCATTTTTTTAAGATAACAGCTGGCTTCTTTCACGGATTTTCAGGTAAATTTTTCTAAAACTATTTACTTTACCGCAAAAAAGTGATATAATTAATTTTAATTTAAAAAATCCGGAGGTTTTACAATGAATAATTCTCCAAAAGAGCTGCTGGATTTCATTGAAGAAAACGATGTGAAATTCATACGTCTCACATTCTGTGATATGTACGGCAGACTGAAAAATCTTGCAATAATGCCCGATGAGCTCCCGAGGGCACTTGAATATGGCATTCCCTTTGACGCTTCAAGCATTTTTGACGGCTGCTCTGAGTTGCTTTTGATTCCCGATATATCAACGCTTTCAGTACTTCCGTGGCGTCCTAAGTCCGGACGTGTAGTGCGTTTTTTCTGCAGCCTAAAAAATACCGACGGAACTGATTATATCGGCGATATGCGTACCGAACTCACAAGCTATATCAACCAACTTCGTCTGGACGGATATTCATGCGAAATGGGAACAAAATGCGAATTCTATCTCTTTGAGCTTGATAACTATGGCGAACCAACAAAAATTCCACACGATAACGGCGGCTATATGGATGTTGGTCCGCTTGACCGCTGCGAAAATGTAAGACGTGAGATATGTCTTTCCCTTGAGGAAATGGGAATGAATCCACGAAGTTCATGTCACAAGCACGGTCCGGCTCAGAATGAAATTGATTTCCACGAAAGCGAACCTGTTACGGCTGCTGATAACATGGTACACTACAAAACAATTGCAAAATCAGTTGCCGCCCAGAACGGTCTTTTTGCTTCGTTCATGCCGAAACCTCTTGCGGACGAGCATGGAAGCGCACTCAGCATCTCGCTGAGCATAAAAAAATCAGGGGAAAATCTTTTCCACCCTGACCTCAACGAAATGTCACACGACGGAAAATGCTTTATTTCCGGAATTCTTAAACACATCCGTGAAATAACTGCATTCCTTAACTGCACGACAAATTCCTACCGCAGATTCGGAATAGGCTATGCGCCGAAATACGTTGACTGGTCATCTGAAAGACGTTCCAAGCTCATTCGTCTGCATAATACTGCCGGTTCGCCGGGAATTGAGATTCGTTCCGCCGATGCCGCATGCAATCCATACATCACATTCAAGCTGATACTTGCAGCCGGAATCGAGGGAATCAGAATCGGCAACTGCTCACTTCTGGAAAAAACAAGAAATTCCGCCGACGAAAATAATCTGCAATCGCTTCCGCTCTCTCTCAAGGAAGCCGCTGAAATTGCCGGAAACAGCGATTTCGTCAGACGGATTCTCTCTCCGGAAATGAGTAGGATTATTTTCAGACAGCTTAACGCACAGCTTAAAAATTACGATCTTGCCCGCAACAAGGACGAATTTGAGGACAAGACTTATTTTAAATTTATCTGATTAAAGGAAGCACACTATGAAAAAAGCCCTTATCGTTTCATCTTCGGAAAATTCCGCGTCTGAAATAAGCCCCCTCCTCAGATCTGCCGGCTTTGATCAGATAAGTATTATATCCAGCGGAAATGAAGCACGGCGGCTTCTCCGGACTGCTCCGGAAATTAGTCTTGTCGTTATTGATACTCCGCTTTCTGACGAATTCGGTCAGGATCTCGCAGTCATGATCGCTGAAGATTATCAGATAAATGTGATTCTTATATGCGGCGGTGATACTTCTGAGTTCCCTCATGAAAACGGAATTTATATCATATCACGCCCCGTCAACCGTGAGCTTTTTTCTGAGATCATGGAGCTGATTTCTGTTTCTGGTCGTGAGATAAAAAAAGAAAGCACCGATATTCTGATGAAAACAGAAGAAATACGTCTGATAAACCGTGCCAAAACAGTTTTAATGAAATATCTGAATTTTACTGAACCTCAGGCTCATCGGTACATAGAAAAACAAGCGATGAACAGCCGGCGTTCAAGACGTGAAACTGCTCTGAAAATACTTTCAGACTATGGAATAAATTAAAACCGGAGAAAATTTCTTCTCCGGTCTTTCTTATTTTTCTTCCTTATATGCATATCCGAAATGAATTGGAGGCGCTGTCACTGAAATATATACAAATTCAGTATCACCGTCGTTAAGAAGCCCGTGTACATCCTTATCAGCAAAACGAACAACATCGCCTGCCCTGAACTCCTTTTCTGCATCATCAGCAAGAAGAAGCTTTCCGCAGCCCTTTGTTGCATACCATATCTGTTCCGAAGCTTCATGAGTGTGTCTCGGCTGACACGCTCCGATCTCCAGATGAACCTCTGTGATAGTTACTCGTCTGCTTTCGGAGTTGTCCGGATTAAGCAGCTGTCTTGATACAACACCTGGATTAGCAAGTTCCTTGATATCCTTTGAATTTATAAATTCCATTTATACTCCTCCTAAAACGCAAGCCGTTTCTGACACGATATCAGAAACGGCTTTATTATTCTTGATTATTTACCGATCATTTACTGAACGGATTTGTGACAGAATTACTCAGCGTCGCTGCCTTCCTCATTAAGCTCTTCGATTTCCTCAATGCTGAGGTCGTCGTAATCGAATTCAAGGAGTTCGTTGCAGTTAGGGCAGTTGATGGAGCCTTCCTCAAGCATTCCCTCATCAAGAAGGATCGTATCGCCGCAGGAAGGACAAGTTATCTCATAAAGCTCGTCATCGTCTTCATCATCGTCAAATTCATCAAAATCATCGTCGTCTTCGTCTCTCCAGTCATCCTCATCGCAGTTATCGCAGTCACCGGAGCACTCAAACTCATCGTCATCATAGAAGTCGTCCTCAACAGAACCGAGATCCTGATCAAGGATATCGCAAAGCTCTGTAAGCTCGTCCACCTGTGACTGAAGATCGTCTACATAAAGAACGAGTTCTGACATAACCTCTGCCATCTGTGTGATAGCTTTGCCTTCTTTTGTAGAAGTATCAAGCTCAAGACCGGCAAGAAGTCCCTGAAGATATGACATTTTTTCATTCAGATTCATAATTATTCCTCCTGCAAATTTTTTCTGAGGTGATCAGGCTCTTGACATATACTCGCCTGTTCTTGTATCGATCTGGATCTTTTCGCCTTCATCGATGAAGAGCGGAACCTTTACTTCTGCACCTGTCTCAACGATAGCAGGCTTTGTAGCGTTTGTAGCTGTATCGCCCTTGAAACCGGGATCTGTCTGTGTAACAACGAGCTCTACGAAGTTGGGGGGCTCTACACCGAATACAGTGCCCTTGTAGGAGAGAATCTTGCAGATCATTTCTTCCTTAACGAACTTGAAGTTGTCGCCGAGGATAGAAGCGCTGATCGGAACCTGCTCATAAGTTTCCATATCCATGAACTAATAAAGATCGCCGTCGTTGTAGCTGTACTGCATATCCTTTCTTTCAACGAAAGCTGTAGGGAATT